>JBGVIE010000077.1:0-19011 GCA_045122895.1 Lachnospiraceae bacterium | reverse complement strand
CTACTTTGCATTTGGTTTTGTGTTCAGGGGTCTGATACGTACATAAGCCAATAATAGACAACACTAATCCAAGCCAACCACCTAAAACACTAAATATTATAGCAAGAATTCCTAATGCCCCTGACTCTTGTTTTTGTGTTTGATTTGTATTTTGTTGATATATATTCGACTGCTGATGCATAACTGACCTGTTTATTCATTTTCTATGAATGCCCTGGGTAAACGAAAAGGAACAAGGTATATTTCATCCTTGTTCCTATCGGTCAGTATGTGCTATTCAGTTCAACAAATTGGAATTTGTTGCTCCGTCAAACTGAAAGTTTCAAGCGTTATAGACTTCCCACAAATATCTCTGCATCAATCGTCAAAGTTTTTAGCTTTTTGAAATCAATCTCAGTTTTATCTACATGGAAGAGCAGTGGGGTCATGTCTGCAAAAATTTTAATATCCTCTAACGGCATTTCATATGATTCTGAAACTCTTTTTTGGTAAATAACAGAATACTGCTTCTTGAATAAGTTAATCACATTCTCATTGGAATACTCTTGATTTTTCAAATGTTCTTTTGCAATGTTTCTGAACTCCATCAGATGTTTATTCCCAGGAATAACCTTTACAATATAGCCGCTATCCGTCAGAACTCTATTGAACTCCAAATAATTAGCTGGTGTAAATATGTCCAGTATACAGTCTACTGAGTGGTCTCTAATTGGCATATTTTCCAAATCACCCACAAACCACTTTATAGACTTACTACCGTCTCTTTTTGAAGCAAGGGAAATGGCATCTTTTGAAATATCAAAAGCAACTATATCTGCTTGAAATAGTTCTTTGATTTTTCTAGAATAATATCCTTCACCACATCCGACATCAAGAATAGTTGTTATGTTTTCAAGCTTGCTCAATATATGTGTTATCTCCGTAAGAATATGTGAATAGTATCCCTTTTCTAAAATATCCATTCTGCTTTCAAAAGAAGTTCTGCTATAATGCTTAGATTGCTTTTGATTTAATGCAAAATTCACATATCCTAATTTAGAAATATCGAAACAATGCTTATTACTACACAGCAAACTATTGCCTACCATCTTTAACTTTCGTTTACATATTGGACAACGAAAAAGCTTTTCGCTGTCATTAAATCTAATAATTTTATTCATGACATCCTCCATTATTACATTCTTGCCCGAAAGCGAGTTATGTAATACGGATGTACCGCAACACAACTCGCGGTATTATCTTAATCTCATATATGCTGTCATCTTATCACCTCCTCAAATTCAAATTTTAGCGAGCATATACTTTCGCTCATATAATAAAATATAATATCATAATAACTGTTATGTTTCTACCACAAAAAAATGACACCCAAGCATTTCTGCCTGAGTGCCATCAAATCCTATTTCTATACTCTTACTTCAAATCCGTTCTTGAATATGAATCTTATATCATCCTTGGTCTTAACAATCACTTCCTGCACAAGGCTACTCCAAATCCCGGCATCAAAATCTTCCATTAAGCCATCCTGCTTCTCCAAAGTTCGAATGAAGCCTTTAAATAATTCTCTCTTCGCCTTCTTGCTTTCTATCTGCTCTGCGATGTCATCATACTTAGCTTTTGCCTTTTCATACCTTGCCGTAAGTTCGGCATAGCGTTTTTCATACTCATCCTGGTCTAATGCTACCCGGCTGTTCTCTGCAATGGCAATCTGCATCTGCTCCGAGATGATATTAAGTTCTGTGATGCTATCCTGTAAATCCCTGTCAAGGGAATCCGTTTCACAGACCATTTCCATCATAACTTTGGTGTTGGCAAGAATCTCTTCCCTTTCAGAAAATAACTCGTTGGCCGCCTTGATAAACAATTCCTTTAGTTCATCCTCGTTGATGTGTGGTGTTTTGCACTTGCAGCCATCAGCATATTTGTTATTGCATCTGTAGATGACCTTTCTGTACTTATCATTGGAATGCCAGACCTTGGCTCCGTACCAAGAGCCGCATTCTCCACACTTTATTATGGAAGAAAACAATCCAACTCCACTGTACTTCTGCATTCCCTTTCGCCTTAAAATCTCTGCCTGAACTTGGTCGAACTGGTCGGCTGTCACAATGCCCTCATGGTGTCCTTCCACATAGTACTGTGGTACTTCTCCATTGTTCACTACCAGCTTATGAGTCAGAAAGTCCTTTGTGAAAGTCTTCTGCAAAAGGGCATCCCCTTTGTACTTTTCGTTCTGAAGGATACTCATCACTGAACTTGGATGCCATTTATCTTTCCCAGCAGGGGTCTTCACTCCCATTTCAGTAAGTTCGCAGGCAATTTTGTATGTGGAATACCCCTCAAGATAGCGCTTGTAAATATATCTGACGGTTACTGCCTGTTCTTCATTGATGATAAATTCGCCATCTGGTCCTCTGTCATACCCAAGGAAATGTTTAAATCCAATGCTCGCCCTTCCGTCTGCGAACATTTTTCTTTTTCCCCATGTGGTATTCTCTGAAATGGATCTGGATTCCTCCTGTGCAAGGGAACTCATTATCGTAATAAGAAGCTCCCCTTTTGCATCAAGGGTCCAGATATTCTCTTTCTCGAAATATATCTCCACACCTTTTTCCTTCAGTTCCCTGACCGTTGTAAGGGAATCAACAGTATTTCTTGCAAATCGGCTGACCGACTTTGTGATGATAAGGTCTATCTTTCCGGCAAGGGCATCCTCAATCATCTGATTAAAGCCTTCTCTTCTTTTGGTGTTTGTAGCTGTAATACCCTCATCAGAATACATCCCGACAAAAATCCAATCATCACGGGAAGTAATGTAGTTGGTATAATAATCCATCTGAGCCTCATAGCTGGTGCCTGTTCTTCATGCTCCGTTGAAACTCGGGCATAGCCAGCAACTCTACGCTTGGTCTTCTCTGCTATTGGTTTACATTTTCATTCTTGAAACACTTGTTATAGCATCCCAAAATGCTCCAGCGCATCCCTAATAGCTTTTTCCTTCTCCACCGGACATTGAGGCTGTCTGCTATCTTCCGATTTAGGAAGATTATAATTCTCCCCAACCTCTATTCCACATTTTCTTTTTACCTGTGAAATGCATAGATTAGAAACCTTCAACCCATGCTCTTTCAGCACATACTCTTGAATTTCCTTATAAGTAGCCTTCGTCTCCGCACTCGTCACATCAAGCTCATCCAGTTCCAATTCCACCTCAACATAATCATCCGCTTTTCGTTGGGACAAGAGAACAACCGTCTCCACATGCACCGTATTCGGAAACATATCAACAGCACACGCCTTCTTAACCTCATACCCCCTCGCCTGCATCACCTCTAAATCTCTCGCAAGACTTGTCGGTTTACACGAAATATACACTATGTTCTCAACTCCGTATGCTATAATCTTCTCTAGCGCCTTTGGATGAATTCCGTCACGAGGTGGATCAAGAATAATAAAATCAGGCGCATCCTCAATCTCATCCAAAACCTTAAGCACATCCCCCGCTAAAAATGTACAATTGTCCAGACCATTAAGCTTCGCATTCTCTTTTGCAGCCTCAACCGCTTCCTCCACGATTTCAACACCCACTACATGACCGCAAACCGCTGCCATCATCTGAGCGATTGTACCAGTTCCTGAGTACAAATCATAAATCGTTGCACCACGCATTTCAGCCTCATCGCCATCGTAATAAGACTCTGTTATGAATTCTCTCGCCTTTTCATATAGTCTCTCAGCGCCAAGAGAATTTGTCTGAAAAAATGAAAAGGTAGATATTTTAAACTTCATCCCAAGCAGTTCCTCGTAGAAGAAATCCTGTCCATATAGAATTCTAGTCTCATCACTTTTGACCACATCAGCAAGGCTGTCATTGATAATGTGAGTTATCCCGATAATTTTCCCTGATAATTCTTTGTTGTTCTCAAGTGTTAAAATTGCATCAACAAAACTCTGCTCGTCCATTTCCATCTGTGATGTTGTTACCAGATTGACAGTAATTTCACCAGTCTTCACAGCACGTCTTACGAGCAAATGTCTTAAGAAGCCTTCATGCGAAAGCTTATGTAAAAATGGAAGACCTGACTTTTTTGCCCATTCCAGTACAGCTCTCGTGATTTTATTATAATCATCATTTACGATTTTACATTCATCTGTAGTGACAATATCATAAAAACCACCTTTTTTATGCATCCCAAGTGCCAAGGGACCATCCTTATACTCATCGCCAAAAGTAAACTCCATCTTATTACGATAACCCCATTCATCAGGGCTTCCTATAATCCCCTGAAACTCATAAGGCGTCTTTATTGCGTCATCCAGAATATCTTTTACCAAAGTTCTTTTTAGTTCAAGCTGATGCTCGTAGGACATAGTCTGGTATGTACATCCACCACACTGTCCAAAAAACTTGCAAGCTGGAACCACATCTTCCAGCTCTGACTTAGAAAGAACTTCCTTTAGTCGTCCTTCACATTTTCCTTTTCTCTTCTTGGATACGACAAAAGACACCTCCTGACCAGGAAGTGTATCCTTAACAACCGCCTTTTCCACTTCGCCATCATTTACAACTTTAACTACTCCTTTGTTTGGAAATACAATACTTTCTACTTTTCCTGAGTATAACTGCCCTTTTTTCACTCTTATTTATCCTTTCTAAAATTTCTTCTTCTTCATCTCTTCAAGCATCTCATCAACACTTGCTTCCTTTTTTGTTGCTTTCTCTATGTTCCTATTCTCTTTTTTCTCATTCTTCTCTTCATATGAGCCAAAAAGTAAAATTCTCATCACCATCGCAAAACCGCCGAAGATAAGAATAACCATCATCAAATAAATGAAGGCATTAGTTTGTTCAAATTTTAACTTAGTCGATTCAATAATAGCCAGTAAAATAACTAACATTCCAAGAACTGTCACAATCTTTGACCATATACTCTCCGGTGCAAAGAAAAGCATAACGATACCAATAATAAATGGAACAGTCACAAGTCCGGAAGGTATTCCTGCCCCTCCAATTATTCCAAAGAAGTGAACTCCGCCACCCCAGAAATGTGTTTGAACTGATACATTTGATAAAAACAAATATAATCCTGCAGCGCACATCAATACACCTGCTACAAAAATTGTAAGGTCTTTTGCTCCTCTGTTGTCATTCATATCTTTTCTCCTCTTTCTTTATTTATCCCAAACAGAAATATAGGACATACAAAAAATGTATGCCCCTTTAACATTAGTCTTCAAAATCGTCTTCTTCGAAATCATCCTCGAAGTCATCATCTTCAAAATCATCTTCGAAATCATCTAAATAATCCGGTGACAAATATCTGTATACGCCATAAGCTAAAGCTGCTATTGCGATTACGGCTACTGCTATTGCGATTACGCAACCCCATTTACACTTCTTCTCTTCCTTTTTCTTCTCTTTCTTAAGAAGTTCGTTGATTTTATCCATGCTTACAAGATTTTCAAATTTATCAAATTTAATATCCACGGCATACCATCCTTTCTCAATGTTTATCAAATTACAAATATACTATTATTATACCACCTGAAATATCTTTTTACTACACTTTTTTTAACTTGGCAAATGAAGCAAACATTTTCTTAACACCATATTTTTCAAAATCGACTGTTACTTCATAATCCCGTCCACCTTCTGCTATCGATAAAACTATTCCATTTCCAAACTTCACATGCTTTACAGCATCTCCTTCCTCGTAGTCAAGACTTGTAAGTCTTGTTACCTTGTACATATCCTTCGAAAAAGGTTTTTGCTTCATAATAGGTTTAGAAGGCGAATACGCATAATTTCTTACTGTTTCAGATTCTTCACGCATTTTTCCAGCAGCCAGATTTGTATCAAGCAAATCTGATGGTATCTCCTTTACAAATCTTGATACTTTGCTATACTGCATCTCACCTCTGACCATCCGCGACTGCGCCGAAGTAATCATAAGTTCATTCATTGCACGTGTTATTCCCACATAGCAGAGTCGTCTCTCCTCCTCCACTTCCGACGGATCATCACTTGTTATTGTCATATAGCTTGGAAAAAGTCCATCCTCCATACCACACAAATATACTTTTGGAAATTCGAGACCTTTTGCACCATGAACAGTCATAAGAACAACGTAATCAGCATTATCATCAAGGGAATCAATATCAGATACAAGTGCAACCTCCTCAAGAAACTCGCTTAGAGTAGGATGTTCTGCACTCTCCTCATAATCAACTATCTTGCTAAACAATTCATTGATGTTCTCTATTCTTCCTCTTGATTCTTCTGTGTCTTCGGCCTCCAATTCTCGTACATAACCGGTAGTTTCCAGAATCTCTTCCATCACGTCCGAGATATGTACATATCCTGATTCAAGCTTACTCTTAAGCGTCTGTATAAAAGTTACGAAAGGTTTTATTTTTGATGCGGCTCTTGATATAGTACTGATATTGTCAGCATCTGTAAGCGCATCATAGAAGCTTATAGCATGTCTGTATGCATATTCTTCCACCTTTGATATTGTCGTCGCTCCAATTCCTCTCTTTGGAATGTTGATTATTCTCTTAACAGATAAATCATCAAGTCCATTGTCTATTGTACGCAGATACGCAAGCATATCTTTAATCTCTTTTCTCTGATAGAAATTTATTCCGCCTACAATTTTGTATGGGATGTTTGTTCTTAAGAATTTCTCTTCTAAAATACGTGATTGTGCATTTGTTCTGTACAGGCACGCAAAATCACTATATTTGTACCTGCCTGATTCAACCAACTTCTCAATATCAGCAGCCACAATCTCAGCCTCAGTGTATGCGGTATCTACCTGTCTAAATACAATCTTATCACCATCTTCTTTATCGGTCCAAAGACTCTTAGATTTTCTTTCTGTATTATTGCTTATAACACCATTAGCTGCTGCCAGGATATTTCCAACTGATCTGTAATTCTGCTCAAGCTTTATCACCATTGCATTATCAAATATCTTTTCAAAATTGAGAATATTGTTGATATTTGCGCCCCTGAATCTGTAGATTGACTGATCATCATCACCTACTACACAGAGGTTCTTGTACTTACCTGCAAGCAGACTTACAAACAGGAACTGAATTGTATTTGTATCCTGATACTCATCAACCATTATATATTTAAATCTTTCCTGGTAATGTTCAAGCACATCTGGATTAGCTTTAAAGAGTTCAACAGTTAACACTAATAAATCATCAAAATCCAACGCATTATTTTTCTTCAACTCCTGCTGATACTCTCTGTACGCTTCTACTAACTGTTTCTTTCCGTAATCGCCCTGATTCTCCAGAGCATATTGTTCCGGTGTTATCCCTTCATTTTTGCAGGAAGATATCACATTTAGAATCTTCTTTTCCTTTAGATTCTTAGTATCTATATTTAGTCTCTTACATACGCCTTTTATCAATGTCTTCTGATCATCTGCATCGTATATGGAGAAATTGTTATCATATCCTAATCTGTCTATATATCTTCGAAGTATTCTTACACAGGATGAATGAAAAGTGCTGACCCAGATACTCTCTGAGCCAAAGCCAACAATATTGTCTACTCTTTCTCTCATCTCAGCGGCCGCTTTATTGGTAAAAGTAATGGCCATTATATTCCAGGGATTAACTCCACATTCTTCAATTAAATATGCAATCCTATGTGTCAAAACGCCTGTTTTTCCAGACCCTGCACCCGCTAATATAAGCAGCGGTCCTTCAACCTGAAAGACCGCTTTTTTTTGCATATCATTTAATTTATCATATATGCTCATCTTATCTAATCCTTTATTATATAAGCTTTGTTCCACAATTACCGCAGAATTTTGCCCCATTTGTCGGTGTTCCACATTCCGGACAGAACTTAGGTACTTCACCATTTCCAACAGGTGCTGACTGACCCGCCTGCTGCATCTGCTGCTGTGGCATACCGTTCATTCCGTTCATACCATTCATTCCGTTCATTGCTCCTGACATCTGGTTAACCATCTGCTGACCCATCATCATACCCATCTGCATTCCGGCCATTGTATTAGCCATATTTCCTGCTGTTGAGTTACCACCCTGAGCCATTCCATCGTACATAGCCATCTGACCATATTTGTTCATATCACCAACCATACTCTGTGAAGCTGCTTTTTTCTGCATTGCCTGAACTTCTTCCGGATATGAGAAGCTTGAAACAGCAAAATCTGTAATGGAGATACCAATCTTACAGATATCCATATCAAGATCCTCTTTGATACCATTTGAGATATCATAAGCATTTGCCTGAAGGTTGAACATATCTTTTCCTTCTTTTGATATCCACTTCATCAATAACTGGTCAAGTCTTCCTGCTACCCTTTCCTTAACGTCATCTACTACAAACTGTTTCTTAACACCTGCAACCTTATCAATAAGTGCCATATGATCAGAAATCTTGCAGTTAAATGTACCAAATGCTCTGATTGGCATTCCACCAGGAAGTCCCGGAGCCGGAATACTGATTGCGTTCTTTGTTCCCCATTTTACTGTAAACTCTTTTGTATTGATGAAAAGAACTTCTGCTCTGATACCACTGTTAAAACCAAACTTGAATCCCTTAAGTGTCGAAAGGAAAGGTATTATCTGTGATTCTATATCAAAGCTTCCTTCATCTCTAAATACACCTTCTACTTTTCCGTTGTATAAAAAGATAGCATCCTGACCCGGACGAATAATAAGTCTACTTCCTTTTTTGATTTCATCGTTGCTCCATTTATAGAACATTACGTCATCTCTGCTCTCCTGCCATTCAACTACGTTTGAAAACTGATTACTAAATAATCCCATGTCATCCTCCTATATATCTAAAACGTAATCATCTATTACTATATCATCTGAAAGTTCCATATACGCTTCCTGTGTAATAGTATTGTTGTATGTTGTGTTGTCCTTTTTGCTGTCCTTCTTTGAGCCTGATGCAAAAACAAAGGCTGCAATTGCTGCGGCAATAATCGCTACGATTATTGCTATCTTTGCCTTGCTCTTTGGATATTTTCCACTTATCTTACCAGTCTGGCCATTAATAAGTACGGGATATGTATTTCCCTTATAGTTATATGCAGTAGCATATACCGGTATCATAATATGCTTGTATGTCTCATCATCATAATCGATGTCCACAGAAAGATTTCTTACTTCGTCATATTTCCTAAGAACATCTTTTCTTGACATACTTCTAAGTTCATTCTCCATCTTGTCGCGAGCTTCCTTGTGAGCATCTTCAAGCGATACAGTATAACATTCTGCACCATATCCCGATAAATATGTCGGCTCATAAGAAACAAGCTCTTTTGTGTTATATGGTTCAATAGCCTCTAAAAGTGATGGTTTTAAATTCTTTGATGCCTTTACTAAAACATCATCAAATTCTTCCTTCACTCTTCCACTGACAGGATACCAGTCTGTAACTGTTTTCTCTACTTCGTTACCATTAGAATCCTTCTCTTTTACCTTACGATGCTTTCCACCTTCTGCATAATATTCACACACAGTATCCGCATCAAAAGTCCAATAAGGAAGATATACTCCCTGTAATTTGTCTCTCTCATATAGATTCTTAAGATCTCCCGGTGCCAGCCATTTCTTCTTAATCCATTTTGCAAAGACCTCTCCTGCCTTATGCTTATCAATCTTGAAGGTTACTACACCATCCGGAACAATTGATTCAACCTGTTTATCTGCCAACACATACTTTGAGCCACAATATGGACATTCCGTCGCAGTACAATCCGCTGCTATTTCAACTTTTGCACCACAACCTTTACATTCCATTATCTGTGATGTCTTCTCTGTTACTCCAAGTTTCTCGGCAGCTCTCTTCGAAAACTTATGTTCCTGAATCTTGCTCTTGTCATTCTTTATCTTCTCAGAATTACCACAGTTAGGACATTTTAACTTCTGTGAAGCTATGTCAAATTCCATAACACCGCCACAGCCTTCACAATAATAAATCTTCTCTGCCATAATTTCCCTTTCCGGTATTAATCTTTTATTCTTCTCCAACTAAGATAAAAAGGGGTGCCTGAAAGACACCCTTTATTTAAATGTTCTATTACATTCCTAATTTTGCCTTAAGAGCTGCTAATTCATCATCTACTGCCGGGCTTGCTGAGGATGTTGAATCGTATTTGCTTGCGAGTGCATCTATGTCATCGTTTGCTGACATATTGTTAAGCTCTGCCATAGCATTTGCTTCATCTAACATCTTATTTGCCTTAGCTTCAATCTTGTCAAATGCTGACATATTGTTTGAAACACCTGCTACACTTGACCCAACCTTATTGATTCTCTCCTGCGCTTTGGCTGCTGCAATCTTTGCCTTGATTGATGCCTTTCTTCCGTTAAGATCTGATATATCCTTGCTAATCTTATCATGCATCTGGCGCATCTTTACAGAATTAGCTGCTGCAAGGTCATATGCCTGCTGCATAGCTGTCTGCTGTTCTGCTAACTGTGCCTTCTTAGCGAGGAACTGACGAGCATCATTTTCGTTACCAGCAACCAAAGCCTTCTCAGCGTACTGCTGATATTTATTAACTTCTGCCGTAACTTCATCTAAATCTCTCTTAGCTCTTGTCTCTTCTGCCATAACTGCTGCTGTTTCTGCCTTTACCTTGCCAAGATCACTCTCAAGATTACGAAGATACTGATCAATCATCTTCTCAGGATCCTCTGCCTTATCAAGCATTGCATTGATATTTGCTGACATAATGTCTTTAAATCTTGTTATAATTCCCATTTTTAACTCCTCCTGTTTATCTTACATATTTGCATAAAAAAATACATCTCGATTATACTATATTTGTTGTAAAATGTCACTAAAAAAATTACCTACTTGCCATATAGTTTTTAATACTATATAATATAGTTCGTAAATTCAATTATCTGGAAAAGTTGGTGAACGAATGAACAATGATATTAACAACACAATAAAAAATATACTCGATAATTTAAGTCTTATAGACAGCGATGAAATACCTAGGCTTGATTTATATATAGATCAGATTACTACCTTTATGGACAAGCATTTATCAAAAGAAAAGCGCTTTGAGGATGACAAGATTCTCACAAAGACTATGATTAACAACTATGCAAAGAATGAACTTCTTCCTCCTCCGGAGAAGAAGCGTTATTCTAAGGATCATTTCCTTATGCTTATCTTCATTTATTATTTCAAGAATGTGCTTTCCATCAATGATATAAAGACTTTATTATCTCCCATAAGCGCTAACTATTTTGGTTCAGACGCCTGCGTTGATTTAGATTATATTTACAAACAGATTGCAAGTCTCGAAACTGACAGGGTAGGCAATCTGCAAAAGGATTTAGATAATACCATCAAAGCCTCTCAGGACTTATTTAAGGAGTGTGACGAAAATGATAAAGATTTCCTTCAATTATTCTCCTTCATAGCAAGCCTTTCTTTTGACATCTACGTCAAAAAGCAAGTCATCGAATCGCTTATTGACGGTCTTAACGAACAGGACGCAAAAGCAAAAGCACTTGCCAAAAAACAGGCTGCAGCCAAGTCACAGGCCAAAAAAGATGCTAAAAAGGAAGCAACAAAATCATAATCAAATCTTATTGGGGCATTTTTATGCCCCATTTTTTTCACACTAAATTCCGCAGACGCTATGCGTCGGAGGAATCGCGAGCTGAATATCAGATTCAGCTCTGCGATAGGGGCTACTTTGTGGCGCCTGCGGCACAAATAGCCGTGCGCAAAATCGGCGCATCAGCGCGATTTTTCACACTATTATTTTGAAAACTCTGTATTTACTAAATCTTCATATGGTACCCTGTCTTCAAGAACTTTTGACTCCCACAAAATGTCCTGCAACAATTCAAAACTGTCCTTAGTAAATTCTGTTGTCGTTTTCCATGTATCCTGTTGTTTATATCTATCGATTATTGTTACAAGATCATCCATACTTGTTTCTTTAAACTGTGGTTTAATAACCTTTGCAATTTCCTCGCTGCTATGAGTATTTACATAATCCAGACCTTTTTGTATAGCCTTTGTAAATGCTCTTATCGTGTCCTTATTATCCTCAATATAACTCTTTTTTGCACTGTATGCAGTATATGGAACATAACCACTTTCCTCTCCCAGAGAAGCAATCACATAACCGTCTTTTTCTTTCTCCAGACCTGTTGCAAACGGTTCAAACTCAACTGTGTAATCTCCCTGACCGCTGCTAAACGCCCCTGCCGTAAGACCAAAATCAATATTTTTTACGATAGTCAAATCTTTTTCAGGATCGATACCTTTTTTCTTGAGAATATATTCAAAAATCATTTCCGGCATACCGCCTTCTCTTCCACCAAGTACAGTTTTTCCTTTCAAATCCTCCCACTTAAATGCCTTATCGTCTCTTGCCACAAGGAAGTTCCCTGCTCTTTGGGTTAACCCTGCAAAGTTAACTATATAATCCTTCTCCCCCTGCTGATACACATAAATAGAGGCCTCTGAACCCATGAATCCAATATCCGAATCTCCTGACAAAACAGACGTCATAACCTTATCTGCTCCTGCCCCGTTTACCAGCTTAATCTTAATTCCTTCTTCTTTAAAATATCCTTTCTCGATAGCCACATATTGCGGTGCATAAAAAATTGAATGTGCTACCTCACACAATTTTACCTTCTTAAGTCCGTCATCATCTTTTTTACATGCAGTAAAAAATCCCATAACTAATGTTAGTACTAACATTACGCTTATTACTTTTTTCTTTATCACTCTGTTCACCTTTAAATACTTTATTATTCTATATCTATGCAGGAATTTATAAATGTTTACCATTACTTGTTGGAATTAACGCTTTAATGTGATATAGTAAGAATAAAGATTACGACGCGTAGCGTCTCAGAAATGAGGAATAATATGTACGTTTGTGATATGCATACCCACACGATTGCAAGTGGTCATGCTTACAATACAATTAATGAAATGGCCCAGGCCGCTTCTGAAAAGGGCATCAAATTTCTTGGAATTACTGAACATGCTGTTACAATGCCGGGAACATGCCATGAAATATATTTTAGGAATTTGCGTTCTCTTAGTAGAACAATCGGCGATGTTACTCTTGCTTTCGGTGTAGAGCTTAACATCATAAGCTATGATGGTGATGTTGATATGAATAGTAGTCTTTTGTCCGAAATGGATATTGCAATCGCAAGTATTCACCCTACTATAGGATATGAACCTGGCGATATAACACAGAATACCAACGCAATTATTGGAGCCATTAAGAATCCGTATGTCAATATTATCGGACACCCTGATGACGGAAGAGTGCCAATGGACTACGAAGCAATTGTCAAGGCAGCAAAAGAGCACCATACTCTGCTTGAGATTAACAACAACTCTTTAACCCCCGGTGGATGGCGCAAAGATCCATACGGTAATGATGAGACTATACTCAAATTATGTATGGAGCACAATACTCCTGTAATCATCGGCAGCGACGCACATAGTATAGATAAGGTAGGCTGTCATGATTATGCTATGAAGCTTATTAACGAAGTTGGATTTCCACGCAGACTGATAGCCAATTATGATATGGAGCTTGTGAAATCCTACACTAACAGATATGCAGACAAATAACAAGAAATGGAGACCAGTATGAATAAAAAATTAAAAACAGATGCAGTTGACCATCTTTTTGATGCGATACTAACACTAAAATCAAGAGATGAATGTTATGCATTTTTTGAAGATGTATGTACAGTTAATGAATTGCTTTCATTTGCACAAAGATACGAAGTCGCAACTATGTTGAATGAAAACAAGACATATCTTGAGATATCAGAACAGACCGGCGCTTCAACGGCTACCATAAGCCGTGTAAACCGTTCTCTTAATTACGGCAATGACGGTTATGAAATGGTTTTCGAAAGACTTAAGAAATAGGCACATTTATTTGACATTCAGATATATTTATGATATAGTTTTATTTGTATTTGCGAAAGCATACAATAATATATCGGAGGTACTATTATGAAAGGTACTGTTAAATGGTTTAACGACCAGAAGGGTTACGGTTTCATCTCAGATGAAGAAGGTAATGACGTATTCGTACACTACTCAGGACTTGATATGGAAGGCTTTAAGACAGTTAAAGAAGGCCAGGCGGTTGAATTTGATGTAGTTGACGGTGCTAAGGGACCACAGGCTACAAACGTAACAAAATGCTAATCAACTGTAAATAAGCACTATCTTTTACAATATGATTGCAAAAAGGCTTGTATCACAATGATACAGCCTTTTTTGTTTATTATCTGCAGTTTTTTCTAAGTTCTTTAATGTCTTCTATTTCAAACTTGTAATCCGTATTGCAAAAATGACAGTTAACATTAATCTCTTCGCCATCATTAATAATTGCATCCAGTTCTTTTCTGCCAAGACTTATTAATGCTTTTGATATTCTTTCTTTTGAACAGTTGCATAAAAACTGTGTTGGCATCTTATCCGTAAATTCCACACCCAGTTCACCTAATACTTCTTCAAGAATATCCTCAGGAGACATACCTTTTTCAAGCATAGCTGTTACCGAAGTGATTTTTCCAATCTTCTCCTCCAGTATCTCTACAAGCTTTTCATCTGCAAAAGGCATAAGCTGTATAATAAAGCCACCTGCCTGTGCTACTGTATTGTCCTTGTTCATAAGAACACCAAGTGCTACTGCTGAAGGCACCTGCTCGGATGTAGCAAAATAATAGGTTAAATCTTCTGCTACCTCACTGGTTGTAAGTGCTACCTGACTTGAATAGGGCTCTTTCATACCTAAATCTTTTACTACTGTCATCGTTCCATAACCAATCGCTGCACCTACATCTAACTTACCAAGATAGTTAGGTGGTATAATTACGTTTGGATTTCCCGGATAACCTTTTACATTGCCTTTTGAATCAGCCGTTACCGTGATACCATCAATCGGACCGTCACCCTTCATTTGAACCGTTAACAAATCCTTTTCGCCCTTCATCATCACACCCATCATAGCAGCACCTGTTAACAGTCTTCCGAGTGCAGCCGTTGCTACAGGGCTTGTATTATGAACACTTCTGCTGTATTCCACTAATTCTTTTGATGTAATTGCAAATGCCCTTATCTGGTTATTTGCCGCTGTTGCTCTTACTATATAATCTGACATTTTTATACCTCCGATTCTTTTTTTGATGCTGTTATAAGTATGCGTTCACTCATTTCCCGATATGGCTTTCCCGTGTACGCATCCTCTATCTTTAATGTCTTTAATCCTGCTTTATCTAACAGGTTTACCAGTTCTTCTATTTCATAAGCCCTCTGTTGATGTATCTCAACACTCTTTACATACTTTCCATCTTCATTATCTTTGATAAATAAAGTTAATTCATATTCATTAATTTTCTCTTCTTCAAAATAAGTATTTTCCCATATAAAGCTGGCATCTTCCTGATTTTCAGCTATGACACAGTTATCTATATCAAGATATTTGTGTTTGGTGGTTATGTCAAAAATGAATATTCCGTCCGGATCAAGATAATTATTTACCAGCTTAAATACCTGTAATACCTCATCTTCCTCCAACAAATAATTCAGAGAGTCACACGTACACACTATAGCCCTTACTGTTCCATAGAGTTCAAACTCCCTCATGTCCTGATTGAGATATAGTATGGAATCATATCCGGACTCACAGCGTTTTTCCATTGCCTGTTCCAGCATATCCATAGAATAATCAATACCTATCATATCATATCCGGCCTCTGCAAGTAACTGTGTAAGGCAACCTGTTCCGCATCCTAAATCTGTAACTATTCCATCATATATTCCATGCCCGTTAAGTATCTGTATTATCCTTTTTGACCATTTTTTGTATGGTATATTTTCCATAAACATATCATACACTTTAGAAAAATCCGAATATACTTCCATCTCTATTGTTCACGCTCCGTTTTGTTTTCTTCTGTCATATAGTATCAGTTTTTTTATTTAAATGCAAGGTTGATTATTCCTCACACTTATCCTATACTTATGTGTATACAATTATTAGGAGTTATTTTTATGAATATATTACACAAACATATACGACGTATTTGTCTTAAAGATATATTATTTGCACTCATACCCCTTGTAATATTTTCTATTCCTTTGTTTGTCCTACCATTTAGTAACATATTTTCACCTACTATCTTAGACTCACCAAAGGATTTCGAAAAACACGCCCTGAATGGAGAGCAATATGTTGAAATCACATTTCCAAAGCTACACTACACAGGGTATAATCTTGTTACAAGATTTAATACAAAAGGCTATTATTACTACTACATTAAGGATGAAAAAGTCTATTTTGCCCTGATAACAGGTAAGGACAAAACTCCGGATGAGGTTATTACTAATTATACCTGTCGTGGAAAGCTTGTCAAAAGGGATGCAGACCTTAGAAATGTGATTTCTAATTTTGCCAACGACATTGATTTCACTGTTTCCGGCATATACTCAGTTGCCTGCCCTTATTTACTAAATGAAGCAGCTTATAACCTTCAACTTTACAAGTATCTTTTCATATATGAGATATTGGTTATAACCGCAATCGCTGTATTCATACTTATTAACCTTATTATGTATGCCATACCGGAATTACATCCCGCATTTTTCAAATTCAGGCATATTACTGTTGGCGTTCACACAAAAGATGTTCTTCGTGAATTATCACACTACAAGGCAAGAGCAGGTCGTATATTTTTTACAAAAAATTATCTGGTTGCTTTTCCCAAGAACGATATAATCATTTTACCTCTTGACCAGATCATGTGGGTGTATGAGCATAGCACAATTCATAAATTATTCTTTAGAGCACGAATAACATACCACTTACATTTTATCGCCCAGCGCAACATTTCAGCGTCAATGACAAAATGTAGTGCCGATGATATTGCACTGGTAACCGAGTATTTATCTACTAAGTATCCTGATATATTACTTGGCTACACACAGGAAATCAAACAGGAAATCAAACACAAAACACTTAAGAAGAAGATATCAAAAAAAGGTTCGGAAACTTAATTCACGAACCTTTTTTCTTTTTATCCGGCTATCATAAGCTTACGTGTTCTGGTAACAACTTTACCGGTTACCCTGTCTTTTACATATACATATATTTCATATCTGCCCTTTTTAGGCCTATTAATCTTTACTGATTTTGCAGCTTTGTATTTTGATAAATATTGTAACTTTTTCATATTATTTTTTCTAATTGCAAATCTATACAGATATTTTTTACTTCCGCCTGCCACGTTTGCTGACAGGGTTATCTTCTTAGTCTTTTTAGTTATTTTACTGACAGATAACCGGCTGATTTTTACAGTACTTAAAACTGTATATGTTATTCTTTTGCTAGCTATACTTCCACTATCATCCTTTACTCTTACAGTAACGGAATATTTTCCTGCCTGTTTTGGTACCCAAGTGTATTGGCTATTAGTAGAGTAAAATCTGGTCTCGCCTCTGTTACCCTTCCTTATTTCATATTGGTATTTTAATTTAGATGTATCACTCTCTACCGTTGTGTTAAAGGTAACTTTTTGACCCACACATATTCCTGTAGACTTTTTATTAGTGATTATTCTGTTTATCACTATCTTATTTGAAGGTGTCTGTGTAGGCTTTTCTGTTGACTGTGTCTCTGTTGGTCTTTCCGTAGACTGTGTCTCTGTCGGTTTTTCCGTAGACTGTGTTTCTGTCTCTGTAGGTGTCGGTTTTTCCGTGGACTGCGTTTCTGTCTCTGTAGGTGTCGGTTTTTCCGTAGACTCCGTTTCTGTCTCTGTAGGTGTCGGCTTTTCTGTAGACTCTGTTTCTGTCGGTGTCGGCTTTTCCGTAGACTGCGTCTCTGTAGGCTTTTCTGTGGACTCTGTTGTGGTTTCAATCTCTATCGAAAAATTAATGGCGTATATTTTTGATGAACTGGTTGTATAATCTGTTGTCTGTGCCTTACCAAGCACAATGGCACTTCCCGTAGCAAAACCGTATTCGTTTATACTGACTGTACTTTGCTTTACTGAATATATGGATGAATCCCCGCAGGTTTCACCATACACTGTAATTTCATCTCCAACCTTTACCTCTGTTCCAAGTTGAACCTGATATCCCGTTACTGTGTCATCAAAATTTTTTATTTCAAATTCTTTCTCCACACCATTTTTATCTGTATATTTGTAACAGAGTTTACTAAGTCTTGCGTTATTTCCCTCGAATGTAAAATCTCTTCCATCAGCATCTTCAAACCTGCAAAGTTTATCTGTTGCTCTTGTAATCTCACTTACCGATTCTATATTTTTATTCAGGTTGTCAGCACTAAAATCTGTAGTTTCTTTTCCACCAACAGTATTTGTAGTGTTTGCGAGTTCTGTACTTCCATCAAGCATCTGATAATAACAATTTCTTACGCTACTGCCACTACATTCTATTCCTATACCATAATTGTTTTTACATGTAATCTTTCCTTTGTAATAACAGTTAACTGCCTTACCATCTGCCTTTACTGTCCATGTGATTCCACCGGCATCTTTTTTTGCATTAAGAGTTACAGTAGACCAGCAGTTAATAATCTTTCCGTTTTCTCTGATTGAACGAACAATCCCTGCACATCCTCCGTCAGTGGCTGTATTTTCTATTCGTCCTGTTGTACCAAGATTGATTATTGTTCCATCTGTATATGGGAATATTGCAGTACCATTCTCAGAATCATCTGTTATTGATACATTGATAGTGTGCCCCTGTCCATCATAATATCCTGAAAAAACTGCCTCACTTCCAATCCCCAGATAACCTGTTATCTGCGTCATATCTATATCTGCATTCTGTTTTATGTATTTGTCTTCGTAAGTAGTTCCATCTTTAAGCTTGTTTGTAAATATTGTAAAATCTGTGGCAGTCGCGATTATATATGGATTCTCTTTTGTTCCCTCTCCTTCGAGATTACCATCTACCGGTAT
>JBGVIE010000076.1:0-19612 GCA_045122895.1 Lachnospiraceae bacterium | reverse complement strand
GATATATCTAAAGACTTAAGGGAGATATTGATATTTGTATTTAGATTTAATGAAGACGATCCATTGATTATATATAGTAAAGTGGAATGATAAGACAGCATTCTCGGAGAAGACATTAAGAGTAAGCGTTTAACTCAAACTGTTCTTCTCCTATGCATTAAATATGTTCACTGAATGTCAAAAGCATTAGTACTTAATAACAGTAATTTTAAATCAGTTACATCCTTTGCAATATACTTGGCACCGGCGTTAGTAAGTTCTTCTAAATCGCCATACCCAAATAATACACCCAGACAATCGATTCCCATTGTTTTTGCGCCTAACACATCATGCTCTCTGTCGCCTATCATAAGCACTTTGTCGGTATCTGATATTTTCATATTCTCAAGAACATACTCTATAACCTCGTGCTTCTTTGTGCGGGATTCATCCATAAGTGCCCCGCCTACGAAATCAAAGTAGGTAGACAGGTTATAATGGTCTAATATTTGCTTTGCAAAGTGTTCAGGTTTTGAGGTTGCAAGAGCGATTTTGTAGCCGGCTTCCTTTAATTCGTGGAGAAGTTCTTCAATACCATCATAGACAAGATTTTCAAATATTCCTGTAACGCTGTAGTATTCGCGGTAATCCTTTACTGCCTCGACAGCTTCTTCTCTGTCCATTCCATAAAAATTCATAAAAGAGTCAATAAGCGGCGGACCTATGAATTTGTAAAGTTCACTTCTGTCGGGAATATCTATACCTCGTTTTTTTAGTGCATGCATTACAGAATTAGTTATGCCAAGTCCCGGGTCGGTAAGTGTACCGTCTAAATCAAACAAAATTGTATTGTATTTCATATAGGCTGTTCCTCCATTTTTTCTACTGCTATGTTAACACAGATAAAAAAAAGTGTCAAAAAGATATAAAATGTATTACAATATAGACAGGTTTGAATTGGAGGCAGAATATGTTTGAAGCATTAAAACAAATTAGCTTATTTTATACATTACGAAATTATAGACTTAAGTATATACCAAAGGATATATTGACCGGTATTATTATAGCTGCGGTGAGCATACCGATTTCAATGGGGTATGCCCAGATTGCAGGCTTACCGGCGGTGTATGGTTTGTATGGCTCGGTATTTCCGATTCTTGTGTTTGCCATTTTTTCTACGTCGTCACAGTTTATATTTGGTGTTGATGCAGCTCCCGCAGCACTTATCGGAGCGGGACTTTTGACACTTGGCGTGGAGGGTGGTTCTAAGGAGGCACAAAATATTGTTCCGGTGCTTACGCTGTGCGTGGCCATATGGCTTATGATTTTTTTCTTATGCGGAGCGGGCAAACTGGTGAACTATATATCTTCTCCTGTTATGGGTGGATTTATTTCCGGAATATGTACTACAATTATTCTTATGCAGCTTCCTAAGCTTATGGGTGGTACGGCTGGAACCGGTGAACTTATAGAATTATCTGAGCATTTGTATGAATCCTTAGAACACATAAATAAATGGTCGTTGATTTTGGGATTCTCCACACTGGCGGTATTACTGATATCAAAAAAAATAATGCCAAAGTTTCCGATGGCGGTTGTTGTTATGATTGGTGGAGCAGTTTTATCTGCAAATGTTGATTTAGAAGCAAAGGGGATTAATCTTTTATCCACGGTGGAGGCGGGAATTCCAAAGTTTGTTTTTCCGGATTTAGCTTCCGTTGATTTTGCAAAAGCAATGGGTATGAGTTTGTCAGTTGCAATTGTAATAATGGCGGAGACTCTCTTGTCTGAGAATAATTTTGCATTAAAAAATGGATATGCTGTCAATGATAATCAGGAGTTATTGGCATTTTCTATGGCGAATCTGGCAGCAGCACTTACCGGTTGTTGTCCGATGAACGGTTCGGTTTCAAGGACATCCATGAGTGAGCAGTATGGTGGTAAAACACAGGCTACAGGGATAGTGGCAGGGGTATCCATGATTCTTGTTTTGCTTTTTGGTACAGGTTTTATCGGATATCTTCCGGTGCCGGTACTCACGGCTATAGTCATTAGTGCACTAATGGGTGCGATGGAATTTCATCTTGCGGCAAAATTATGGAGGGTCAGCAAAACAGAATTTTATATTTTCTTCGGTGCATTTTTTGGAGTACTTTTCCTTGGAACTATATATGGTGTTATGATCGGAGTGGTACTTTCCTTTACCAATGTAATTATTCGCGCGGCAGACCCGCCCAGATGTTTTCTTGGAATTATGCCGGGACATAATGAATTCTTTAATATGTCGCAGTTTAAGCATACTTATCCGATTCCTGGAATTGTAATTTACAGATTTAGTAGTAATCTTTTTTTTGCAAATGTATCAATTTTTATGGAGGATATAGAAAATGCGCTTCAAGAGGATACAAAGGCGGTTATTATTGATGCAGGTGGTATTGGAAGTATTGATGTAACTAGTGCAGAACGTCTTGATATCTTGTACAAATCGCTAAAAGAGCGGGGAATTAAGCTATATATAACAGAACATATTGCGGCAGTTAATGAACAGATGAGACGACTTGGAATAGGGCATCTGGTGACAGATGGAGTTACCAGAAGAACGATTTCCCTTGCTCTTAAAGAACTGGGAATTATGCCGCCTTATCCACTTGTTGGAACTCACAACAGTTACCATTCTGTAGCCAGAAAACGTGCTGAAAGTGTCGCACAGGAATTTGTGTGGGCGTTTGGTGAACAGGCAGAGGTTGAGATTGAGAAGCAGATTATAAAGCAGATAGAGGAGCTTAAGAAAACAGGTGATTTTGATAGTATTATTCATGGCAGCTGGAATCAGATGGGGAGTATGGATGAGGATGAATGGATTGAACATCTTGAATCACATATGGCAGAGATTGCAAGAGTGTCAGGAAAGGATGAAAAAACTATTGCAAAGGAATTCGAAGAGCGAAGATATGTGCTTGCAGAAAAAATCAAAAAAGAACATCCGGAGCTTGCAAAGAGGTTTGAGGAGAGACGACACATACTCGATGAGCATTTAAAGAATCATCATCCGGAAGTGTATAACAGAATTATGAAATTGCGTAAGGAAATTACAAACGGTGATTAAATTCCTTGTGATATTTTTTAAATAATGATATAATCGCAGAGAATAAAAGAAACGTGAAGCGTCTGCGCGAATATCTCTTCGCTGACCGTTGCGGGGACGCTCTGGAATGGAGGATTATTATGTATATTACATGTTTAGACCTTGAAGGTGTATTAGTACCGGAAATCTGGATTGCATTTGCAAAGGCAAGTGGAATTCCAGAACTTGAGAAGACTACGAGAGACGAGCCTGATTATGACAAGCTTATGAACTATCGTCTTGGAATTCTTAAAGAGCATGGTCTTGGACTTAAAGAAATACAAGAGACAATAGCTAAGATTGATCCAATGCCGGGTGCAAAGGAGTTCTTAGATGAGCTTCGCAAAATCGGACAGGTAATCATTATCAGTGATACATTTTCACAGTTTGCAACGCCGCTTATGGAGAAACTTGGATGGCCTACTATTTTCTGTAACTCACTTGAAGTAGCTGAAAACGGAGAAATCACAGGTTACAAGATGCGTTGTGAAAAGTCTAAGTACACAACTGTTAAGGCTCTTCAGTCAATCGGTTATGATACAATTGCCAGCGGAGACAGCTACAATGATCTTGGTATGATTAATGCAAGTAAGGCTGGTTTCTTATTCAAGAGTCCGGAACAGATTAAGGCTGACAATCCACAGCTTGAAGCTTTTGAGACATATGACGAACTGTTAGCTGCTATTAAGAAAGCAATGGTATAAGAGAGGTTTACTACATATGGAATTATGGGATATCTACGATATCAACAAGAAAAAAACAGGACGTACTATGGAACGTAATAACTGGTGTCTTAAGGATGATGAATATCATCTTACTGTACTCGGTGTAGTTGCCAGAAAAGATGGCAAGTTTCTTATCACAAAGAGAGTGATGACTAAGAGCTGGGCTCCCGGATGGTGGGAAGTATCCGGCGGTGCTGCTATGGCAGGTGAAGAGTCAGAAGATGCAGTAAAGAGAGAGGTTCTTGAGGAGACAGGACTTGATGTGTCTGATTTCGAGGGAGGATATATGTTCTCGTACAAGAGAGAGAATCCTGGAAAGGGAGATAACTATTTTGTAGACATATACAGATTTATCGGAGAATTTGATGAGGCTGATGTTCATCCGCAGGAGGCTGAGACAGACGGTTTTATGCTTGCAACTGTAGAACAGATTAAAGAATTTGCTGACCAGGGAATATTCCTTCACTATGACAGCATCAAAGAAGTATTTAATATTTGAAAACATATCCCTGCGGTGTAAGCTGCAGGGAATTTTTGTATAAGAGAAATGGAGAGAACATGAATATTCAGGACGTATTGAAGAGATTAGACAGTCTGTTTGAACAGAAAAGATATTACGATGTAGAGGCTTTTTTGAACAGGATGATAGAAAAGGCAAAAGAAGAAAGGGACGATAACAGCTATATTACTTTACTTAATGAACGTATTGGCTTTTACAGGGACGCAAGTATGTATGATAAATCGGTGAGCTCGTGCCATGAAGTTTATGATTTTATGACGGAAAAAAATATGGATAACAGCATAGAGTTTGCAACGACTCTTCTTAACATCGCAAATGCATACAGGGCGGCAGGAAAGCACAAGGAATCATTTGATATATATGGGCAGGTAGAAGGAGTCTATAACAGCCGCCTTGAAAAGAATGACTTTAGGTTCGCAAGTCTTTACAATAATCTGAGCCTTTTGCACCAGGAGGTGAAGGATTATGAAGGTGCCTGCGACTGTCTTAGAAAGGCGCTGGCTATTGTTGAGACTTATGAGGATGCAAGAATAGAACTGGCGACTACTCATACCAACCTTGCGGCATCTTTATTGCACTGTGAAAAAGCAGGTGCTCTTAATGAAGCGTTTGAGCATTTGAAAACTGCCAAAGAATTGTACAGTATGGATGAGCCGAAGAATTTCCATTACGGTGCCTGTCTCAGCGCATATGCAGATGCCTATTATCAGACAGGTGACTTTAAGGCCGCAATAGAATGTATTGAAGAGGCACTTGCAGAGATTGAGAGCAATATTGGTAAGAACCAGTCATACTATATATGCAGAGAAAATCTTGAGAAGATTTACAGAGAGTCAGAGCCTTTGGAGGACTTTAAAGGGCTTAAATTATCAGGTGATTTTTATTCTGAATATGGTAAAACAGTATTTGAAGGATATCTTGAAAAATATGAAGATAAAATATCGATAGCTGTTGTGGGAGAAGGTTCAGAAAGGTTTGGATTTGATGATGAGTATTCAACGGATCACGATTTTGGTGCGGGATTTATGGTAGTTGTAGATGATGATGTGTACGATGAGATAGCTGATGAGCTGGAAGAGAAATACAGTGAACTGCCAGAGCTTTACAAGGGCATTTTTGCACTTACAAGGCCGGTCAGAGGTGTAAAGAGATCAGGTGTGTTTAAAACTTCTGATTTTTATAATATGTATCTTGGAAACGATTTTTATAATAAATGGAAAACGGGAAAACTACGCCCGGAAGATATGCTTGCAATTGAAGAATACCAGCTTGCAACAGTTACTAACGGAGTAATCTTAGATGGCGGAGTGTCAGATTTTATTAAGATAAGAAGAGAGTTAAAGTATTATAGCAGACCTGTATGGTATAGAAAAATTGCGTATTCACTTGCGGCTTTTTCACAGTATGGTCAGTACAATTATAATCGTATGCTTAAAAGGAATGACAAGGTTACAGCATTTGTGGCACTTTCAAAGGCGGCAGAGGAAGCAATGAATCTGGTATATCTTTGTAACAGAATATATTCTCCTTATTATAAGTGGAAAAAAACAGGACTTAACAGAATATATGTGTTAAAAGATGTTGTGGAAGAAATAGAAAAAATAACAGAATATACAGTAGGAAATCCTAAGATTAACGAAATCATGGATTTTATTGCCCTCAGAATTCTTGAATATCTTCAGGACATTGGTCTTGTGAAATCATATTCATTTACGAAGGATGTGTTTATGGAGAGATATGTTGATGAGGTGAGTGCATGCTCTGAGGAATGGCTGGAAAAAGAAGAACTGGTTGAAGAAATCGTAAAGCTTGAGTGGGAGGCTTTCGATAAGGTTAAGAATGAAGGGGGACGTGCAAGCTGCCAGAATGATTGGTTTACTTTTAGTATTATGAGAAAAAGTCAGTATTTTACATGGCCGGTTGAACTTCTTAACAGTTACAAAAAAGATTTTGAAGCTGCAAATAAAAAAGGGCGCAATCTGATTACTGAAAAATATGGAAGAATGATGGAGAGTACTGCGCCGGAAGAATATGAAAAGATCAAGGATTATTTTCCGCAGATATCAGAAGAGAGAAAACAGATACAGGAAACAATTATTTCAATACAGGTATCCTGGATGGAAAATTTTGCTAAGGACAATGAAAAACTGGCAGGTAAAGCAAGAATTATTCACACTTTTGATGATCAAAGTTATGATACATCGTATGAGACTTATTTGAGAGGCGAAATCTCAACATACTCGGAGGAAACTATTGAGATGTATGGAAGATTCATCGTAAATATGTATAGAGAAGGAAGAAATCTTGCCAAAGATATAATGTTTAACACCATTCTTTATTATGGTTATAATTCTCTCGAACATATCAGAAATGCATAAAATGATTGATATCTTATTGGGATTATTGTACAATATACATAAAGTTGTATGGACGGAGGATGATATATGGACAAGAATATTTACTGCAAGGAAAAGGAAGTAAACAAATTTGCACTTATTATAATGACGGTTATTAATTTGTTAATGTTTGTCGGGTATATAGGTGACTTTAGCAAGGGAAATATCGGACTACCATTTTTGATGGCGGTAGATATAAGTGTAATTGTATTTTTGGCAATAGATTATATCATATATTTCAGGAATAAGACTTCAGAGATGTTTAAGACAGCCTCTATGGCAGGGTACATGGTTGTGTATTCCTTGTGTGTGTTTGGTTCCAAGAATGATTTAGTATTTGCGATTGTATTTCCGATAGCGGTGGTATACATATTGTATTTCAATTCAAAATTTTGTCTGATAATAGGTGCAATTTTTACATTGATAAATGTTGCAGACGTTATATATGTTGCTGCGGTACTTAAGCATATGCATTCTGGAGCAGAGATTAATACTACATCATTCATATTGCAGGTAGCTACAGTGGCAGTATTTTGTTATACAGTTACAGGTGCATCGTACATATCGAACAAGAATAACGAAATACGACTTGCTGAGGTGGCTGGAGAGAGAGCAAAGAATGAACAGCTTCTTAAGGAAGTGCTTGAGATTGCAAAGGTAGTTAAGGAAGACTCTGTAGAAGCGGGCAGATATATGAATGTATTGTCTGACAATGTCGAGAATACGGCAATTGCACTTAACGATATTTCACAGGGAAATACAAGCAATGCACAGAGTATAGAAAAACAGACTGTTATGACTGGAAATATTCAGAGTATGATCAATGAAACAAAGGAAATGTCCGATGAGATGATGAGTTATGCAAAGGCTTCGGCAGAAGCTGTTGACGGTGGTAAAAGATCTGTTGATACATTGAAGGGACACACTAAACAGGCGATTATAGCCAATGAAAAGGTAGTTGAGGCAGTAACCCATCTTATAGACAATACAAGAAAAGTCGAAGAGATTATACAACAGATTTTCGCTATTTCAAGCCAGACTAATTTACTTGCACTTAATGCATCGATTGAAAGTGCAAGAGCGGGTGAAGCGGGAAGGGGATTCGCTGTAGTAGCTGATGAAATCAGACAGCTTTCAGAGGAGACAAGACAGCTTACAGAAGGTATTCAGACAATTGTACAGGAGCTTAGAGTGAATGCTGATACTGCCAAGATTACAGTAGATGAAGTTATTCAGTCATCAGCACAGGAGTCAGCAATAATAAAAGATACAGATGAGCAGTTTGGCTACATTGGTGAAAGCGTTGACGGTCTTCTTGCAAGAGTTGACCAGATATACAAGAGAATTGGAGAGATTCTTGAATCTAACAATACAATCGTTGATAGTATTTCACAGATATCATCTGTCAGTGAAGAAGTATCAGCCAGTACAGAACAGGCTGTTGAGATTGGCAGGGATGCATCAGATAAAGCAAAAGAGGCAAGCAGATTAATGGATGAACTCTTAGAAGTAGTCAAGAAGATTGATAAATATGTAGAAGAATAAAAAAACAGGATGTATAACTAAATGTTGTACATCCTGTTTTAAGATTATATGAATATAGAAGAAAAATTATTCCTTATACCATCTGCCTGAAGCTCCGCATGGGAGAACAAGACCGTTTGACGATACCGGAAGACCTATCTCGTCTGATATAACATGTCCCTTATGTTTTGAGTTGATTTCTGTCTCTAACATATAGGTAAGCACGGCTGGTGCAAGACCGGTAGTGTACGAATTGATTAAGAAGAATACAGGATCATCTGAAAGAATCTGAGCGCAAAGCTTTACAAAGTTGTGAATAGAATCTTCGATTTTCCATATTTCACCTTTTGGCCCTCTTCCATATGAAGGGGGATCCATAATAATACCATCGTATTTGTTGCCACGTCTTATTTCTCTCTCGACGAATTTGACACAGTCGTCTACAAGCCATCTTATTGGTCTGTCAGAGAGACCTGATGATGCAGCATTCTCTTTTGCCCACTGAACCATTCCTTTAGAAGCATCCACATGAGTAACTGATGCACCTGCAGCAGCAGCGGCCAATGTTGCGCCACCTGTATAAGCGAAAAGGTTAAGAACCTTAACAGGTCTTCCTGCATTCTTAATCATTTCAGAGAACCAATCCCAATTAACAGCCTGTTCAGGAAAAAGCCCGGTGTGTTTAAAACTAAAAGGCTTAAGATTAAATGTTAAGTCTCTATAATTAATAGTCCATTGTTCAGGGAGGTTAAAAAATTCCCACTCACCGCCACCTTTTGAACTTCGGTGGTAGTGGCCATTCATCTTCTTCCAGCCCTTTTCTGTCTTTGGAGTGTCCCATATAACCTGTGGGTCAGGTCTTACAAGAATATAGTTCCCCCAGCGTTCAAGCTTTTCACCTTTAGAACAATCAATTACCTGATAATCTTTCCAATTGTTTGCAGTCCACATATTTAATTCACTCTTTTCTTCTTATAATAATAGTGATAGTATACTATAGGATTAAATATCAAACAAGTAAGAAAAAATGTATTGAAGATTGTATTAAAAAAAATACAAAAATATTTGTTGATTTTTATCAGACCATAGTATATACTAGGTTTTGCTGTGACATAGATAGCTGTGAAGCGTGAGGTTGCTGCATTGAAATGCAGGTTTTCCGTGGAGCGAATGTCAAGTTATGAAACTGACGGCAAGTCACTGTATACAATATATCGTCCATCTTCGGGTGGAAACAACGTGTCGATGACGCTTTTGTTTGAATTAACGATAGCGACACACACGGAAGAGTGTACAGTCACCGCTTGTTCGTACTTTTTCAAAATACGAAAAGGAGGCGACTTTTTTTTATGGCAAGTCAAGTAATGAGAATCACATTGAAGGCTTATGATCACAAGTTAATTGATCAGTCAGCTGGAAAAATCATCGAAACTGTTAAGAAGACAGGTGCTAAGGTTAGCGGACCAGTTCCACTTCCGACAAAGAAGGAAGTTGTAACAATCTTAAGAGCCGTTCACAAGTACAAAGATTCAAGAGAACAGTTCGAGAAGAGAACTCATAAGAGACTTATCGATATCTTATCACCATCACAGAAGACAGTTGATGCGTTGACTAAGTTAGAAATGCCAGCAGGTGTTTATATCGATGTCAAGATGAAATAATTGAGTTCTATTAGTTAAGTAGTAATCCTGAAGGGTTTAGATATAAAAGCAACACTTCCGACCCGATATAGTGTTCCACGTATATTAGACTGTTCTAGGATGTTTTCGGTGCAAAGCACTGAAAACCGCTGTAGATTTAACAGGAGGTTGAAAGGTAATGAAGAAAGCTATTTTAGCAACAAAAGTCGGAATGACTCAAATCTTCAATGAAGACGGTGTATTAACACCAGTTACAGTTCTTCAGGCTGGTCCTTGCGTAGTTACACAGGTTAAGACAGTAGCTAACGATGGATACAGTGCAGTACAGGTTGGTTTTGCAGACAAGAGAGAAAAGCTTGTTAACAAGCCAATGAAGGGTATGTTTGACAAGGCTGGAGTTTCTTACAAGAGATATGTAAGAGAATTCAAGTTTGAAAACGCAGAAGAATACTCAGTAAAAGACGAAATCAAGGCTGAAATCTTTGCGGCAGGCGACAAGGTTGACGCAAGTGCAATTGCAAAGGGTAAAGGTTTCCAAGGCGCTATTAAGAGACATGGACAGTCAAGAGGACCTATGGCTCATGGTTCTAAGTACCATAGACATGCAGGTTCAAACGGTGCTTGTTCTGATCCTAGTAAGGTATTCAAGGGCAAGAAGATGCCTGGACATATGGGCGCAAAGAAAATAACAGTTCAGAATCTTGAAGTTGTTAGAGTTGATGCAGAAAATAACTTAATCTTAGTTAAAGGTGCTGGACCTGGACCTAAGAAAGCATTAGTTACAATAAAAGAATCAGTAAAGACTGCTAAATAGGTTTAAGGAAGGAGGACGCACAGATGGCAAAAGTATCTGTTTACAATATGGAAGGTAACCAAGTTGGAGATATCGAACTTAACGACGCTGTATTTGGTGTAGAAATTAACGAGCACTTAGTACACATGGCAGTTGTTAGCCAGCTTGCAAATAATCGTCAGGGAACACAGAGCGCAAAGACACGTTCTGAAGTTAGCGGCGGTGGAAGAAAGCCATGGAGACAGAAGGGAACAGGTCACGCAAGACAGGGTTCTACAAGATCTCCACAGTGGACTGGCGGTGGCGTAGTATTCGCTCCAAAGCCAAGAGATTACTCATTCAAGTTAAATAAGAAAGAGAGAAGAATTGCTCTTAAATCTGCTTTAACTTCAAGAGTACAGGAAAACAAGTTCATCGTTGTTGATTCAATCAAGATGGATGAAATTAAGACAAAGACATTCGCAAATGCATTAGCAAACTTAAAGGTTTCTAAAGCACTTGTAGTGTTGAATGAGAATGATGAGAAGGTAGTAATGTCTGCAAAGAATATTCCTTCAATCAAGACAGCGTTAACAAACACAATTAATGTATATGACATTATGAAATATGACACAGTAGTAATTGATAAGGCTGCTGTAGAAACAATCGAGGAGGTGTACGCATAATGGCAAATGTACAGTACTATGATGTAATCCTCAAACCAGTTATCTCTGAAAAGAGTATGGATGCTATGACAAGCAAGAAATATACTTTCTTAGTTCATACAGAAGCAAACAAGACTCAGATTAAAGAAGCTGTAGAAAAAATGTTCGAAGGAACAAAAGTAAAGAACGTATGCACAATGAACCTTGACGGCAAGAAAAAGAGACGTGGAGCAGTAGTTGGTAAGACAGCTAAGTCTAAGAAAGCAATCGTTGAGTTGACAGAAGACAGCAAGGAAATTGAAATCTTTGAAGGTCTTTAAGAAATAGTATAGGGCTGTGTGAAAAACCGGCAGGAATATATACGCAGTCTGGAAAATGAAAGGAGAACAAAAATGGGAATTAAAACATTTAACCCATATACACCTTCTAGAAGAGCTATGACAACACTTGACAATGTAGAAATTACAAAGTCAGTGCCAGAGAAATCTTTAACAGTTTCATTAAAGAAGAACTCAGGTCGTAACAATCAGGGTAAAATAACAGTTAGACACCGCGGTGGCGGATCAAGAAGAAAATATAGAATTATCGATTTCAAGAGAAACAAAGATGGTATTCCAGCAAAGGTTGTTTCGATTGAATACGATCCAAACAGAACAGCTAATATCGCACTTATCTGCTATGCAGATGGTGAAAAGGCATACATCCTTGCTCCTAACGGATTAAAGGTTGGTATGACAGTAATGAACGGATCAACAGCAGAAGTTAAGGTTGGTAACTGCTTACCACTTTCTGACATTCCGGTTGGTACAGAAGTTCATAACGTAGAATTATATCCAGGCAGAGGCGGACAGTTAGTTCGTGCGGCTGGTAACACAGCTCAGTTAATGGCTAAGGAAGGCAAGTATGCTACACTTAGATTACCATCAGGCGAAATGAGAATGGTACCAATTATTTGTAGAGCAACAATCGGTACTGTTGGTAATATCGAACATGACCTTGTAAACATTGGTAAAGCAGGTCGTAAGCGTAACATGGGTATTAGACCTACAGTTCGTGGTTCTGTTATGAACCCTAATGACCATCCACACGGTGGTGGTGAAGGTAAGACAGGAATCGGTCGTCCGGGTCCATGTACACCTTGGGGTAAACCAGCTCTTGGTTTGAAGACAAGAAAGAAGAACAAAGCGTCTAATAAGCTTATCGTAAGAAGAAGAGACGGAAAGAATATGAAGTAAGGAGGAATACCTATGGCTCGATCACTTAAAAAAGGACCATTTGCAGACGAAAGTTTACTTAAGAAAGTAGATGCGATGAACGCAGCAGGAGATAAGCAGGTTATTAAGACTTGGTCTCGTCGTTCAACAATTTTCCCTCAGATGGTTGGACATACAATTGCGGTTCACGATGGTAGAAAGCATGTTCCTGTATACGTTACAGAGGATATGGTAGGACATAAGCTTGGTGAATTCGTTGCAACAAGAACTTATAGAGGACATGGAAAAGACGAGAAGAAGTCTAAGTCTCGTTAATAGAAAGGAAATTGAAAGGAGGTTTCATCCATGGCAAAAGGACATAGATCCCAGATAAAGAGAGAAAGAAATGCTAATAAGGATACAAGACCATCAGCAAAGATTTCTTATGCTAGAGTGTCAGTTCAGAAGGCATGCTACGTATTAGATGCCATCAGAGGAAAAGATGTTCAGACAGCACTTGGTATCTTAGCTTACAATCCAAGATATGCATCTTCAGTTATAGAAAAATTATTAAAATCAGCAATTGCTAATGCTGAAAACAACAACAATATGAGCGTAGACACACTTTATATTGAAGAATGTTACGCAAATAAAGGACCAACAATGAAGAGAATCAGACCTAGAGCACAGGGTAGAGCTTATAGAATCGAAAAGAGAATGAGCCATATCACAATCGTGCTTAACGCAAGATAGTCGGAAAGGAGATATATAATGGGACAGAAAGTTAATCCTCATGGCCTTAGAGTCGGAGTTATCAAAGACTGGGACTCAAAGTGGTATGCAGAAGCTGATTTTGCTGATAACCTTGTAGAAGATTACAAAATCAGAAAGTACCTTAAGAATAAATTATATAGCTCAGGTGTTGCTAAAATCGAAATCGAAAGAGCATCTGATAGATTAAAAGTTATAGTTCACACAGCTAAGCCTGGTATCGTAATCGGTAAGGGTGGAGCAGAGATCGAAAAGATTAAAGGTGAACTTCAGAAGTTTACTGATAAGAAGTTAGTAGTTGACATTAAGGAAGTAAAGAGACCGGATAAGGATGCTCAGTTAGTAGCTGAGAACATCGCACTTCAGTTAGAGAACCGTGTTGCATTCAGAAGAGCAATGAAGTCTGCAATGTCTAGAACAATGAAGACAGGCGCTAAGGGAATTAAGACTGCCGTTTCAGGTCGTCTTGGCGGAGCTGATATGGCTCGTACAGAATTCTACAGCGAAGGAACTATTCCACTTCAGACAATTCGTGCTGATATTGATTACGGATTCGCAGAAGCAGATACAACTTATGGCAAGTTTGGTGTCAAGGTTTGGATCTACAAGGGTGAAGTTCTTCCAACAAAAGAAGTTAAGGAAGGGAGCGATAAATAATGTTAATGCCAAAGAGAGTTAAGCGTCGTAAACAGTTCCGTGGATCTATGAGAGGTAAGGCCTTAAGAGGTAACAGAATCTCTAATGGTGAATTCGGTATTGTCGCTTTAGAACCAGCATGGATCAGATCAAACCAGATCGAGGCTGCCCGTATCGCTATGACACGTTACATTAAGCGTGGTGGTAAGGTTTGGATTAAGATATTCCCAGATAAGCCAGTTACAGCTAAGCCAGCTGAAACACGTATGGGTTCTGGTAAAGGAACACTTGAGTACTGGGTAGCAGTAGTTAAACCAGGTCGTGTAATGTTTGAAATTGCAGGAGTACCTGAAGAAACAGCTAGAGAAGCTTTACGTCTTGCAATGCATAAATTACCATTAAAGTGTAAAGTAGTTTCTCGTGCAGATTTAGAAGGCGGTGATAACAGTGAAAATTAATAAGTATGTAGAAGATTTAAAGACAAAATCAGCTGCAGAATTAAATGATGAATTAGTAGCTGCTAAAAAGGAACTTTTCAATTTAAGATTTCAGAACGCAACAAATCAGTTAGACAACACTAGCAGAATAAAAGAAGTTCGTAGAAACATTGCTAGAATTCAGACTGTAATGGCACAGAAAGCTAACGTTGCAGAATAAGTTGAAAACTGATAATAGATGATTCTTGGAAAGGAGGAATTGTTGTGGTAGAAAGAAACTTGAGAAAAACAAGAGTTGGAAAAGTTATAAGTGATAAAATGGATAAAACAATCGTTGTTGCAGTAGAAGATCACGTTAAGCATCCTTTATATAAGAAAATCGTTAAGAGAACTTATAAGTTAAAGGCACATGATGAAAACAACGAATGTGGTATTGGTGATACAGTAAAAGTAATGGAAACAAGACCAATGTCTAAAGATAAGAGATGGAGACTTGTTGAGATTATCGAAAAGGCAAGATAGTAGAAAGGAGAAATTATTATGATTCAACAGGAAAGTAGACTTAAAGTTGCTGATAATACAGGCGCTAAAGAATTACTTTGTATCAGAGTAATGGGCGGTTCTACTAGAAGATATGCCAACATCGGAGATGTAATCGTTGCTACAGTTAAAGATGCAACACCAGGTGGCGTTGTAAAGAAGGGTGACGTTGTAAAGGCAGTAGTAGTTCGTTCAGTAAAGGGCGCTCGTCGTAAAGATGGTTCATATATCAAGTTTGATGAAAATGCAGCTGTTATTATTAAGGATGACAAGAATCCAAAGGGAACACGTATTTTCGGACCAGTAGCAAGAGAGCTAAGAGAAAAACAATTCATGAAGATTGTTTCATTAGCACCTGAAGTATTATAAGGAGGTGTAATCGTGTCAACATTAAAGTTAAAAAAAGGCGATACTGTCAGAGTTATCGCTGGTAAAGATAAAGATAAAGAAGGCAAGATTCGCGAAATCAACAGAGAAGCTAAAACAGTTATCGTTGATGGTGTAAACATGATTACTAAGCACACAAAGCCAAGTGCTCAGAATCAGTTAGGCGGAATAGTTAACCAGGAAGCTCCAATTGATATTTCAAATGTTATGTACGTAGCAGATGGAAAGGTTTCAAGAATTGGATTCAAGGTTGAAGACGGAAAGAAAGTACGTGTTGCAAAGGCAACAGGTAAGGTAATTGACTAATCTAAGGAAGGAGGATGGCAAAGTTGAGTAGACTTAAAGACCAGTACCAGAATGAAATAGTAGACGCAATGATCAAGAAGTTTGGTTACAAGAATATCATGGAAGTACCAAAGCTTGACAAAGTTGTTATAAATATGGGCGTTGGTGAAGCAAAAGACAACGCAAAGGTTTTAGATGCAGCTGTTAAGGATCTTGAAACAATAGCAGGACAGAAGGCAGTTCTCACAAGAGCTAAGAAGTCAGTTGCTAACTTCAAGATCAGAGAAGGAGTAGCTATCGGATGTAAAGTTACACTTAGAGGAGAAAAGATGTATGAATTCGTTGACCGTTTGGTTAACTTAGCATTACCTCGTGTACGTGACTTTAGAGGAGTTAATCCTAACGCATTTGATGGAAGAGGAAATTATGCTCTTGGTATCAAGGAACAGTTAATCTTCCCTGAAATCGAATATGATAAAGTTGATAAAGTTAGAGGTATGGACATTATTTTTGTTACAACTGCAAACACAGACGAAGAAGCTCGTGAATTATTGACATTATTTAATATGCCATTTGCAAAATAGTTAGGAGGGAATCCCATGGCTAAGACCGGTATGAAAGTTAAGCAGGCGCGTAAAGCTAAATTTTCAACTCAGGAATACAACCGTTGTAGAATTTGTGGACGTCCACACGCTTACTTAAGAAAATACGGAATTTGCAGAATCTGCTTCCGTGAATTAGCTTATAAAGGACAGATACCAGGCGTTAAGAAAGCAAGCTGGTAGGAATATTAGAAAGGAGGCAACTTTTAAATGACAACAAACGATCCAATCGCAGATATGCTTACAAGAATTCGTAATGCAAATACTGCTAAACACGATACAGTTGATATCCCATCTTCAAAGATGAAGTTAGCAATTGCTGAAATCCTCTTCAAAGAAGGATATATTAAGAAATATGATGTAGTAGAAGAAGGAAACTTCAAGACTATAAGAGTTACATTAAAGTACGGTAAGGACAAGAATGAAAAGATCATTACAGGTCTTAAGAGAATCTCTAAACCAGGTCTTCGTGTATACGCTGGCAAGGATGAGCTTCCTAAGGTGCTTGGTGGACTTGGAATCGCTATTATTTCAACAAATAATGGTATTTTAACAGATAAAGAAGCAAGAAAACTTAATGTAGGTGGAGAAGTATTAGCATTTATTTGGTAATACTTACTTCTACATTACAATTACTCATATAGGAGGTGCACGGCATGTCACGTATAGGAAGAATGCCTATCGCTATTCCAGCAGGTGTTACTGTTGAAATTGCAGAAAATAATAAAGTGACTGTAAAAGGTCCTAAGGGAACTCTTGAAAGAGTTTTACCAGCGGAAATGGATATAAAGGTTGAAGGCGAAGAAGTAGTAGTTACAAGACCAAACGACTTAAAGAAGATGAAGTCTTTACATGGTCTTACAAGAACACTTATCGCTAACATGGTAAAAGGTGTTACTGATGGTTATGAAAAAGTTCTTGAAATCAACGGTGTTGGTTACAGAGCTCAGAAGCAGGGTAAGAAGTTAGTACTTTCTCTTGGATATTCACATCCGGTAGAAATGGAAGATCCAGAAGGTATCGAGTCTGTTGTTGAAGGACAGAACAAGATTACTGTTAAGGGTATTGACAAGGAAAAGGTTGGCCAGTACGCAGCTGAAATCAGAGATAAGAGAAGACCAGAACCTTACAAAGGTAAAGGTATTAAGTATGCTGATGAAGTTATTAGACGTAAAGTTGGTAAGACTGGTAAGAAATAATTAAAGGAGAGACAAAGATGGTTAGCAAGAAATCAAGAACAGAAGTTCGTGAAAATAAACATAGAAGAACTCGTAATCGTTTTGCTGGAACAGCACAGAGACCTCGTTTGGCTGTATTCAGAAGTAATAATCATATGTATGCTCAGATTATTGACGACACAGTTGGAAACACACTAGTTGCTGCTTCTACTCTTCAGAAAGATGTTAAAGCAGAATTAGAAAAGACTAATAATGTTGAAGCAGCAGCATACTTAGGTACTGTTATTGCTAAGAAGGCATTAGAAAAAGGTATAACAACTGTTGTCTTTGATAGAGGCGGCTTCATATATCAGGGAAAAATAAAAGCATTAGCGGATGCAGCAAGAGAAGCTGGTCTGGAATTCTAGTCAAGGAGGAAAACACATGAGACGTACAATAGTTGATGCTAGTCAGTTAGAATTAGAAGAAAAAGTAGTATCAATAAAGCGTGTAACTAAAGTTGTTAAGGGTGGTCGTAATATGAGATTTGCAGCTTTAGTAGTTGTTGGTGACGGCAACGGACACGTAGGTGCAGGATTAGGTAAAGCAGCTGAAATACCTGAAGCGATCCGCAAAGGTAAAGAAGATGCAATTAAGAAGCTTGTGACTGTACCAGTTGATGAAAACGCAAGTATTCCACATGATTTAATCGGTAAGTTTGGTAGTGCTTCTGTATTATTAAAGAAGGCTCCAGAAGGTACTGGTGTAATCGCAGGTGGTCCTGCTCGTAGCGTAATCGAGCTTGCAGGTATTAAAAATATCCGTACAAAGTCATTAGGATCAAACAACAAGCAGAATGTAGTACTTGCTACAATCGAAGGCTTATCACAGTTAAAGACTCCAGAAGAAGTAGCTAGACTTCGCGGTAAATCTGTAGAAGAAATCTTAGGCTAATAGGAGGTAATTAAGATGGCAGACAAATTAAAAATAACTTTAGTTAAATCTACAATTGGTGCAGTACCAAAGCATAAAAAAACTGTAGAAGCTTTAGGACTTAGAAAGCTTAACAAGACAGTTGAAATGCCAGATAACGCTGCAACAAGAGGTATGATTCAGCAGATAAGACATTTAGTAAAAGTAGAAGAAATCTAATTAGACGGATAAGGAGGTGCAACAATGAACTTATCAAACTTACAGCCTGCTGAAGGTTCAAAGCATAGTGATAATTTCAGAAGAGGCCGTGGTCACGGTTCTGGAAATGGTAAGACAGCCGGTAAGGGTCACAAGGGACAGAAGGCTCGTTCAGGAGCTCCTAGAGTTGGCTTTGAAGGTGGTCAGATGCCATTATATAGAAGAATTCCAAAGAGAGGATTCACAAATAGAAACTCTAAAGATATCGTTGGAATTAACGTAAGCGCACTTGACAGATTCGACAATGATGAAGTAGTTTCAATTGAAACATTACTTGAGACAGGAATCATTAAGAATCCAAGAGATGGCGTTAAGATTCTTGGATATGGAGAACTTACTAAGAAGCTTACAGTAAAAGCAAATTACTTTAGCGCTGGTGCTAAGGAAAAGATTGAAGCTCTTGGTGGAACCTGCGAGGTGATCTAATGATTAAAACACTTCGTGATGCATTAAAGGTTAAAGAAATTAGAACAAGACTCTGGTATACATTTTTTATACTCGTTCTCGTTAGGGTAGGTACTCAGTTACCTCTCCCTTTCGCAGATTACGAAGCAATAAAGGATGCTGCCGGAAGTTTAAAAGATGGTGCTTTTAGCTTTTTCAATGCAATGACAGGTGGATCATATGAGAGATATTCAGTTTTTACATTGAGTATTACACCATACATTACTTCATCAATTATTATGCAGCTCTTAACAATAGCTATTCCTAAGCTTGAGGAGATGCAGAAGGATGGAGAAGATGGAAGAAAGAAGATTCAGACTATAACAAGATATGTTACAGTTGGTCTTGCATTAGTACAGAGTATTGCGATGGTAATCGGATTCGGTAAATCGGGACTTATTGAAGGATATTCAGCAATGTCAGGATTTGAAAGAGTAAGAATATCAGTAACAATGGTAGCGATACTTGTAGCCGGCTCAGCATTCCTTATGTGGGTTGGTGAAAGAATCACAGAAAAGGGTGTAGGAAATGGTATTTCTATCGTTCTTACAATCAACATTGTTTCACGTATGCCGAATGATTTTGCAAGTCTTTATGATCAATTTATTAAGAATGCAAAGAATA
>JBGVIE010000075.1:0-33411 GCA_045122895.1 Lachnospiraceae bacterium | reverse complement strand
ACAGCCCTTGATTATCAATATATTCTTTAAGTATGCTATATTCATCCTGGTAATTCTTTACAAAGTCATTTAATACGCCTAAATTAATAGCCACAATTAAACGAATTGTATTTCCGTTATTCAATTTTTCATCAGAAAACTCATCTAACTTTTCTCTGAGCTTTTCATTTGCACGCATTCCTTTTTTATCGCTTGAAGTAGCATCAATATAAATATCAAAAAGCTCTGTATCAATCTCGCCTTGGCTAATAAAATTAGCAATCAAATGTGACTTTCCATCTCCAGAATTTCCACACACTAAAACAAGTGCTTTATTTTTCTTTTGAGAAGATCTAATCACTGTTCTAAGCCTATCGTCCATTTTTGAAGCGATATGCATATATTTGTTAAAATCAGAAAACTTATCATTTGCAACCGAGAGATTAGATGAACTTTTTAAACCCTCCATCGCTTCAATAAATTGGCACATACTTAACCCTCCAATATAACGTGTTCTATATTTGAAATAATATCCAAATCTGTATCATTTTTTACTTCAAGGCAAACTCCGCAATACGCTCTATCCATAGCTGGAGTCGGAACAACATTACACTCAATACCATTATTCTTAAACACTTCTTCTGCCTTGAATACATTGCTTGTACTATAAAAAACTACAAACATCATTCCTCACCTATTTCTTTTAACGTATTTATTAATACATCTATCTCTTCAATAGTATTAACATCACTCAAGCTTACTCTTACAATGCCAATATCTGTGGTTTCTAACGCCTCATGTGCCAATATTGCGCAATGAATTCCACCTCGAGTACATATTCCTGCCCTATCTAATCTCTGAACTATTTCGTTAGAGCTGTATCCTTTTACATTGAATCCAATCGTACTTACTCTTTCGCAATCCTTATCATAAATTGTTAATTTCTCTATTTCTGAAAGCTTATCTAAAAGGTACTTTGTTAATTCCTCTTCTTTCTGTACACTTACCTCATGATTAATTTCCGTATAATTAACAGCTTCCTTCAATGCCCAAATTGCTGGCATATTCAGTGTTCCTGCTTCGTAGGCCTCTGGATAAACAGAAGGATTTACTTTCTCGTGTCCAAGTACTCCTGTTCCTCCTTGAATAAGAGGTTTTATTGACAGTTCTTCAAGACTACACAAACCGCCCACACCAGGAAGACCACGCAAATCCTTGTGTCCAGTAAATGCCAAATAATCAATGCTGTCATTCACCATGTCTAGGCGTATCTTTCCAGCTCCTTGAGATGAATCTACAAAGCATTTAATCCCCATTTTTGATGCAGCACTGAACAGATCTCTCCTATATACTATCCTTCCGGTAAGATTACTCGCTAAAGTAAAGGCCAAAAGCTTCGTATTGTTCTTAAAATACTTTTTTATCAAATCATCGGTGCTTTTATCTAAATCATTTCTGTCTATAACGCTATATTCTATTAACCCCTCGATTCTCATCTCCTCTAGAGGTCTTAATACCGCATTATGCTCATATGAAGAAATTACTACGTGGTCCCCTTTTTTCAAATATCCACGAAAAAATAAATTAATCGCTTCTGTCGAATTCTTGGTAAAAATAACATTTGGCTCATTAAGACCAAAATATCTAGCTAGTGTCAATCTTGACTGATAAAGCATTCTCGATGCTTCAATCCCAAGACTGTAACTTCCTCTCCCAGGACTTACTCCTATTTCTGTAACATACTTAACATATGCGTCAGTTACTGCTTTAGGTTTAATTCTTGTTGTTGCAGCATTATCAAAATAAATCACTTTGACTCCTTCTTTCCTGCTACTTTATCGCAAATTATGCATCCGTTGTAGAATTTTGCAATACACTTCTTACAATGAACGCATTTATTCTCATGAACGGTATATTTTCCATGAATCGTATCTATTGCCCCATGTGGACAAACTGAATCACATGCTGAACAGCGAATACAAAACTGATATTTCCTCAGCTGACACTTTATTCTATTCACTAAATTTGTCACATCTATTCTTTCTTCTGGGAGAACCTTAATTACATTTGTTCCATAGGTAATTATTAACTCGAAACACTTTCGATATTCTCCAGCCTTATCATAATCATAAAATGACAAATAGCTTGCATCCGTTTTTTCTACTGTTTTTATATCTCCAAGTGGTTTTAAGAGTTCCACGAAATCCTTCTGTATTTTTTTATTACTTATGATATTTCTAGCTTTGTCTGAAAGGTTACAAGCAGTATCTGCAATAGTGACATTTCTGACCTCTAACCCACTTGCACCTCTTCTTATCTTCCATTTTCCCTCTTCATAATACGCATCTGAATCGGTCTTTCCTGTCTTTTCTGCAAATTCATATACCATATCTTTCCACTTCTGCATTTGATCAGGATGATAAATCTCAGTTAGCATCATCGACCAATCTGAATTATTAGGACAACACCAACACCCAACTCTTTTATAACCTAATTGATAGCAGTCATTGATAAGTACATTCTTGTACAAGATGTACAACCACACGTCATAATCCGTCCATTCAATAATAGGCATAGCATTTATTTGGCTTGATATTTTTGAATGCTCTTGTGTCCTCTCATAACCTTTTCGTGCTGCAGATTCACTATGTCTGATACCAATAAAAGACAAACTATTTCCAGGCAGATTATCTAACTCCTTATTTAAATTACTTGTCTTAAATATAGTGCAACACCAACGCTCATGCTGGCTTGGAGGGCCAAACACTTTACATAATTTAAAAAAGTCATTTTCTGTTTCACTTGGTATCATCGGAACTGTAGGGTTTTCACATCGAAACTTCTTTCCTACATATTCATATGTTTCAGGGAACTCAAGGGTTGTATCTCCGAAAAAATGGATTACTGTATTGTCCTGAAGTGCATCCCTTACTAAACGTCCAACAACCGTTGAATCTTTTCCACCTGAGAACGAAACTGTTGGTTGATAATTTCGAGGTTTATATTTCTCATATGTATCTACAACGTATTTTTCAGCTTCATATATAATTCCATTTAGATATGTCATATTTGCATAGACCATCCCCATATAATTGTGATAGTCTCTTTCAATAGTTATATCCTGTCTTAGTTCTTCAGCCACATCTAAATGTTTCTTTTCTTTATACCAACTCACATATGGTATTAAGTGAGGCTCTCCGTCATAAAAATAACGACTAGCCCCCATATACCACATCTTAGTGTTAGAAAAGTCCTGGCCAGCAATCTTTCCAAGCAATTTTCTCTCCTGTGCAAATACAGGATTGAATATAGAACCCTCTGATATTTTCTTAATCTTTCCGTCACATGAGCACATATGCATTTCTTTATTAAAAACTGGCTCATTACATTTCTTACACCAATAAATCAAGATATTCACTCCATCCTACATAATCTCAGATAATAGTTTTGCTAATACCTGCATTTTTTCTTCAGGCGAAAGCGCCATTCCAAAATTGTCAATCGTAGTCTTCATTTTGTTAAACATTGTTTGACTCATTGATGATAATTCACCATTTTCAATCTGAGCCACCTTTTGTCCTCCATTTCCTTCAATAACAAGACGTATCTCATTTTCGGAAGTCTCAACTACCTCTGAAGCCTCATCAAATTGCTTACGTATTCTTAATAAACAATTTGCAAGTTCAGTCTCTTTTTCATCATTCCAGTACTCAATTTCAAAACCAGAAATCGCGTTGGCTATTCTATTTGCCCACACATACGAATTTTCACTATCTTCTGTTGCTATCACATCAAAGAGAGCTGTTACCTGATAGTCAAGCAGGCGCTGTTTCTTCTTTTCCCATCTAGGAAGATACTCTGTTTTTAAGTTGCTCCATGATGAGTCTGTAGTCATTCCAAACGATGATTTAACAATATAGCTAATTGAATCAACTTGCTTTGAAACCACACCTTCCAATTCATATTTAGCTTTTGAAATTGAAGCTATTATTTCGTCGTAATCAGATCCTAATGCACATAATACTTGGAAGAAAAACGCATTATAATCCTTATATGACATACCCATTATTTCTCTATATTTCTTTGTCTTTGCCGAAACATACTTTTCAGTTGTTCTCGCACTTTTTGCAATAGATGTATAATGTCTATTTATTGCATTATGAAGTTCTTTGAGTCTATTTCTCGAAGATGAATTAATATATTCCCTAAATAAATCTTCAAGTTTCTCGATATATTCCTTCTGCAAGGTATCCCAATCGCATATATACAATGTATATTCTTCTGGTTTGTTAAAAGCCTCCAATAAGGTTTCCACTGAGTAGTCTTTTTCTACTTCATGGAAATAAAATGATACATTTTCATATTTTTTGAGTTCATTTGCAACCAATACAGAAATATATCCATCTCTCAAGCCATATGGTGGATTTTTCAAAGTCTCATATAATTCGATAATTGGTCGTTTAGCCTTTATACACTTCTTAATCCACTTAGCAATCACTAAATCCGCAGAATTATCTGATTTTTCATTCCAATCTGCTTCAAATATATCAGATTCTTTACATAAGCCATTTTTAGAAAGAACCGCTCTAATAATTGAATGTTCGGGAGATAGTTTACTGCATGCTTCAACAAAATCTTCTTCCTCCAATATCAATTTAAGAGCCTTTTCACGAGCCTGTCGTATTGCCCCTGAAATAACATTTTTATTAATCAGATCATTATTAACCACAAATGTTTCTGAATACGCGTCCTGCATCATATCGGATGCCGCATCAGATAATTCAATTACCGATGACATATGTTGTATTGAATTTCCAATACATACTTCTGTTTTCTCTAAAGTAAAATTTCTCCAGCTTGTTACCAATTCATTAACAACTGTTCTCTGTTCCTCCAAATACAAGAGTAGCTCAGTTTCAGCTGTAGGATCTTTTTCCTTATATTCATCTTTCTTTGAATAAAAGTACTTTATTGCAATATAGTGTTTAACCTCTAAAAGTAGCTCACTAGGATCCCAGTTTATACAACAAATACAACGATCTGGCATTATCTTCTCGCAAAGGTAATACTCTTCTTGGTATTCATCATCCATAACAAAAGCAATTATTCCATCATAATACTCTGGTAGGATTCTCCTAAAACTTTTCTTGCCTAAATCTTCCTTCTTAACGAAAATCGGGATTAGAATCCTGTTTGTATGGAAGCGTTGATTATACCTGTGCGGATATACTACAAAATCTCGGAATTCTTCATTTAATTCGTTGATTGCTGCATCATCCGAAATTGAGGACTCGTGCTCTTCAATCATTGAATCAAAATCATAGATACTACCTTCCAAAAAATCATAGTATCCATACTGGCGCATTAACCTAATTACTTTATTTACAATTAATCTATCAATTGCAGCGATAACAAAATCATTCTTTTCATCCAACACATACGTAAGTGTACTTTCATCAGCACATAGTGTATCTGCATCTCCAATTATCGCAATTACTGTCATTGCCTTTAGAAGCTTATGCTCTACATCATTATTCTCTAATGTACCAATCTTACTTTTAGCCATTAAATATTTCTTATATGCAGCTGACACCTCTGGCGATCTGTATGACATAATATTAGGTTCAAAATAATCAAATAAATCATCTAGCCCAATAAAACGAAATTCAGATGTTTCCATTTCAGATAGTTGCTCGAAAAGTGAATTAGATTCCTCACTTGCAAGATAAGTAAAAAATGTTCTCTCATTTTGAGCCACCTTCTTCGATAATTTGTCTAGCGCAAATAATGAAATAGGATTTAATGGAAAACCACCAATGAACGGATCTTCATCAGCCTCATCAGGTAAAGAAAAGCCTTTAAATCTCCATGCAATTTCAGACAGTTCATTTAATTCTTTTTCATATTGTTTGCTAAAGCTTTCCCACTTATCAGTTTTTGGAATGATACTTGGTATCAACGACAAACACTGATCATACTTTGAATTAATTGATGTTGATGTGAATCTTCCCTCTATCTTCTTCCACTCATCACTTAACTCTTTACGCATCTTATCTGTATAAAGAGATAATTGCTTATGAGAAACCAATATTATGTGATTGTTATACTCACCATGATCACACTGCTCAGCCAAATCTTGGATGGATTTAACCTTTAAGCTTTCACCTTCATCCTCAAGATATCTACCAAACTCATCAAAGATAAACACTATTCCTCTACAAGATTTAGATATCGCCTTATTTGCTTTATTAATATTTTCCAGCAAATTACCAAATCCACTTACAAATGACGCGCCATATGACATGCCACTAAAGATATCCGAAAACAAAGGTTCAACTCTAGAATCAAATTCATTAAGTAATCTCTTTACATATTCTATTTCTATTTCTTTTTCAGCACATACCTCTATTAATCTACTTTGCGAATCTTCTCTTGATTCCCATGTTGTAATAAGACTTTGTGCCTCGCTAAAATAATTATCAAAATGAACATCAAATCCTTGATTCGATAACTCTTTTTTTAGTGAATATGAAATACACTGATCAAAAGAATCAAAATCTGAATACACAGGCACAACTAAATACGGCTTATTCTCTTTATTATATCTAATAATAAAGTCGGCCAATTCAGGATTATATCTTGATATCGCTTCAACAAATTTATCAAAACTATCGCCGTCTGTATTTATATGTCCTAATATCGCTGCTAGAACAGTTAACAAATGAGATTTACCCGTTCCATATGAACCATATAAAATTCTAGCATGTACACTATCTACATTTTCTATAATTCCATATAGATATTCTGCTAAAATTTCTGTTGTTGTCTGATTAGGAATAAATCCTGCCAATCGCTCATCATTTTTCAAATCAAAACATATATTCGCCGAATACTTATATCTTTTTTGTCGGGTTACTAATTCCGAATATTTCATTTATTTTTACCTACTCTCGTAAAGTCTATTTAATAATTCTTTGCTATCCACATCGGAAAATTCTACGAACCTATTACCAAAGTTGTTATACAATCTGATATATCCTTTGTTTTCTGCATCAAGTAAGATTTCAATCATTTTCGAATAGCTTAAGGAAAAATACCTTCCTACTTGCCCTTTATCCTCTGCTAATCTATCAATACTTATTTGTTTTCCTGCAATAGATTCTTCTTCCACGTTATCTTTCGCAATTGCATAAATTAACAATTCTGCCGGTATATCAGCTTTTGATAAATGACGCTTTTTAATCTTTTTCCCCTCTTGCTGTAGCAAGTGTAAAGGTCCAAGAAACGGATATGTATCCTCATCCATTATTGTTTGCAAATCAAACGACTTATCTGTAAGGTACGTATTTCTCAAACAGTTATATTCTTTTTCTACCGCATTCTGCTTTACTGACATCCCATTAATCGAAAGATATGGATGAAATGAATTCACAAAAGTTTCCTTATCGAGAGTCTCGCCTTTCCACTCATTAAACAGCCAATACCATGCGGTAGCGTCATCAATATTTTTTGCTAAGTTTCTATGCATTAAAAGCAAAGAGACATTCTTTTGGAAATATTTATCATATCTCTCAATCGCTTCAAACTCTTCTGTTGGACATAGCTTAATTCCGGTGCTCCCCTTTTCCTCAGTACATAATCCCATAGCCCCTGCCCAATATCTCAAGGCTTTTATCATTATTCTTCCCAATCCAATTCGATCAATCGCTGTCTGCTCATTGGAAGGTGAAAAGATTTCTGGATAATCAGATACCGCATCGATAATCTTCGTTCCCCAGCCACTTCTCATATAAAAACTGCCATGTTTATTAATAACCATTATTCATTTCCTTCCTTATTCTCTTTTTCAAAGCTCATGATATCTCCAATGTTGCAATCCATGTATTCACATATACGTTCCATTACATCCATAGATACGCTCTCACCTTTTCCCATTTTTGCCATAGTAGCAGAACTAATATTTAACTCTGCCGCTAAATCCTTCTTATACATGTTTTTGTCGATTAACATTTTCCATAATCCATTGTATGAAACTGCCATAATATTTACCTTTCATTTGCAACCTAAAATTGAATATATGAATCTATTGAAAATTATATCACTCTTTTTTATAAATGTCACTCAATATCTTTAGTTTTCTAAAGACAGTTTTTAGTATGGCAAAAATCGACTTTTGTTATTAAAATACATACTTTTCCTTATTATTTCCTTATTATTTCTCATTGTAATCTTATCAGACTATGTGTCCTAAAAAACGGACACAGAAAAAGGCAACCACCAAAAACTGATGATTGCCTCACACTTACCCATATTATTTTTCCACTCTAATCCTTGGCTTATTAGCCTCTCTACCTTCCAACCAAGGCACTGTTGCATTTGCAAATATCGCTATTTCCACAAACGCAAATATCGCAGCTATTATTACCTTAACTATTATCCTTACTATCTGATTTCCTATGTAATCTGCAAACACCCAGAACAATGCTGAGTACATAATCACAGAAGCTACTCCAGGAATGATAACCGCCCATGGAACAAAACTCAATGCCACATATACAATAACAAATGCCGCGCATAATCCGAATGTCAGCCATCCATTCGCATCAGGGAATAACTTCTGATGAAAGGGAATACTCCAAACAACTGCAGGTATTATGTTTATGAATGGCATCTTATAATTCTTTTCATACGATGGCTTATAGCTATCTTCTACGATGTACTTTGCCATATTATCAACCTTCTTTCTCGTAATTATCTTACAGATTTTCCTTGGATCTGACAATCACTTTCACTTTTGGCCAAGTTGACCAAAAGTTTAATCAACACCATACATATCGTGATTAACCTCAGCGGTATAATAGTGATTGATGGTATTAGGAGCGTTATACAATGCAGTGATTAAGTATGCCTTGATATTAGCAACCTTAGTAGTGTTGCCCTGCATGCAACTGATTACATACTCAAGGTGACTGGCATTGAGTTTTAAGAACTTACTCTTTACCAGGCTATATGGATAATCTTCTCCTGCGATTCTGATAGTCTTTCTAGGAACACATACTACATCACAGATAATCTGATAAAGTTCATCAAACATCTCTGCATCTCTCCAATTACGACTAGACATCATAATGTCATAATCAATATTCTCTCTGATTAACTCCATGTATGCAGTCGCCTCATCCATCGGATCCACCTGCTGATATGATTGACTGATAAGATTATTATTATTCAATTCAGTATTTTGATTATTATTATTCGGGTGTAGTTTTTCCCCTGGTACCGGTGCAAATATTTCCCCGGTTTCGGTATCAAAATTACACTGGCGAAGATTTTCCACCTGTGTGAAAGTTCCACTAGCGCTAATATTACACTGGTCACCATTTTCCACTGGTGCAGAATTTACACTAGTTTCATTTTTACACTGGTGTAGTTCTTCCACATGTTTCTTTTCTTCACTAGTAGCCTTTTTGCACTGGCCCTCGGAAACACTTATATTATCGGCACTTTCACGTCTCTCCGACACAAAATTCTTCACATAAATTACATTAGCAACTCCCGTCTGCTGAATCATTTCTATAAGGCCAATCCCCTCTAACTCCTTAAGCAATGCTCCTGCAGTCTTTCTGCTTACATTCAAATCTTCCTCAATATTATTCAAAGAATACTTTATGTAAACCTTGTTATCATCATCAAGCCAACCTCTCTTCTTGGACAAAGACATACGGTCAAGCATCAGTCCATAGAGAAGCTTTGAATTGTTTGAGATAGCCTTGAAGCGCTCATCAGTGATAAGCGCCTTTGGCAATCTGTAGAATGTAAACTGTTCTGCTTCTTTCCCATAATAAAAATCTAAATCTAACTTCTCCACTAATCTCGACCCCCTTTCGCTTTCCATTCATCAAGAAGTTTTACGATGATTCCTTCTATATCTTCATTGGTCATGTTAGGCTCAAAATATGAATCCAAACGACTCTGATTAAAGACTACCTTACGAACAGCAGGCTTCTTGTAATTCAGAATCTCTCTAAGCCACTGCTCATTAAAAAGACCTTCCTTAGATGCATTCTTAATTCGAGCTGACTGCTCCATATTGATCATGATGCCCATATCCTTCATTACATTAAGAACAATTTCTCTTTCATCCTCTGTAATATAGGAAAGGTCAATTCCCTGGGCGATACCAAGCTTCTTACTATCAATGAGTTCCAGATATTCATCTGACAGATTCGAGATACAAATAAGTCTCTGAATCGTTTTTCTGCTTTCTCCTGCACTCTCACTCATTTCATCAAGTGTAATACCGCCACTAGCTCCCTGATGCTTCATAGCATCATATTTCATACGATAAGCCTTAGCCTTCTCACTAATAGAGATATCCTCTCGCTGAATATTGGCATCTACCATAATCACAGTTGCTTCATCATCACTGCAGTCCTTAATCATTACTGGCATTGTTTCAAGCCCTGCAAGTGTAGCGGCATGGTGTCTACGATGACCTGAGATTAATTCATATCCGCCTTCTGCTCTTTCTCTTGCAATAGCCGGAACAAGGATTCCATACTGCTTAACACTCTCCACCATTTCTTCCATTTTTTCATCATCACTTACTTTAAAAGGATGATTCTTAAAGGTATGTAGCTCAGAAAGAGCCACATCCTTTATCTGTTCTGATACAACAACTTCATTTTCTGTTTCCTCGCCAAACATATCTCCGTATGACTGTAACTTAATTCTCTCTCCAAGATTTCTCTTACTCATGGCTGATAACCTCCTTTGTTAATGCTTCATAAGCTTCTGCAACCTTACCCTTTGGATCATGCTTATAAATGCTGATTCCCTCTGCAGGTATTTCTGCTGCTCTAACAGACATCGGAATCACATTCTCAAAGATATGAATTTCATTTCCATATACCTGATATAAGACTTCTGTAATCTCATTTGCATAATTGGTTCTGTAATCAACCATCGTAAGCAAAATCCCCATGATATGAAGCTTAGGATTCATCTTTCTCTTTACTCTGCTGATAGTCTTTAAGAGCTGTTCCAAACCTTTGATAGGAAGGTATGCGGCCTGTACTGGAACGATAATCTCATCTGCAGCAACAAGAGCATTCAGTGTTAACTGACCTAAGTTTGGTGAGCAATCAATGATGATGTAATCATAGCGATTACCAAACATCTCAATGTACTCCTTTAAGACTGTCTCACTGCTCATGATTCCAATTAAGGAAGTTTCTACTCCAGATAACTCGATATTTGCTGGCATTAAATCAATACCCTCCTCATGATGAAGAATACCTGCCTCAATATCAAAGTCTTCTTCGTTCAATACCCATTCCATAATCTGGGCCAGTGTTGTTTCTAACCTATCAGGCTCCTGATATCCTAACGCCTCTGTAAGAGATCCCTGAGGATCATTGTCGATAACTAATACTTTCTTTCCTGCTCTGGCAAGTCCTATGCCAAGATTTACTGTTGTGGTTGTCTTTGCGACTCCACCTTTCTGATTTGCACAAATAATTACTTTACTCATATGGTTCAATCTCCTTTTCTACTTTTCTTCGTTTTTATTAATCTCTAGATATTTTCTAAAATACTTATTGGTTCCTTTGTTGCTGTATGTGTCTGAGGATTCTGTAATCTTTACCTTTGGACACTCAGCCAACTGATTTTCAATCCACTCTAAATCTTCTTTTGTTCCCTGCAATCTCACTTTGATCATCTCTCCACCTCCAGGATCCTCAAGTGAAATATCAACCATATGAGTTGCACTTAACGCTGTGTGATTCATATTGTCTTTTCTCCTTTCTTGATTCGTAAGCTTTTCATATAACCACATCGCAGAATTCGTATATCGAATTATTTATACGAACACGAAAAAAGGACCTTTCCTCAGATTAATTTCTGAAGAAAAGTCCTCATTTTACATGTTTTTCTATCTGTAGTTGTTCAAAGCAATCCGTCAGTTAAGCTTATAATTCTTCATATTAACTTACGAATTTGTTGTAGTAAGCGTTGTAGTAAGCACCTACCGAACACCCTGAAACCCTTGATTTTACGCGGTTTTTACTTGTCTAATGACTTCATCGTCGGGAATAACAATACATCCCTAATCGCCGGAGAATCTGTCAGCAACATTACTAGTCTGTCAATTCCGTAACCAATACCACCCGTTGGAGGCATACCAATCTCTAACGCATTCAGGAAATCTTCATCTGTGTGGTTAGCTTCCTCATCGCCGGCATCTGCTGCCGCATCCTGAAGCTTAAATCTTTCTCTCTGATCGATTGGATCATTAAGCTCAGAATATGCATTACACATTTCCCAAGTATTGATGAATAACTCGAATCTCTCAACCTTTTCAGGTTCATCCGCTTTCTTCTTTGTAAGTGGAGAGATCGCAATAGGATGATCCATAATAAACGTAGGCTGAATTAAATTCTTTTCGCAGAACTCTTCAAAGAATAAATTAACGATGTCACCCTTTGTGTGACGCTCCTCATATTCCACGTGATGTTCCTTAGCGATTGCCTTAGCCTCTTCATCTGTTTCCACTGTATCAAAATCAATACCTGCGTATTTCTTGATTGCATCGTTCATTGTAAGTCTCTCAAATGGCTTACCAAAGTCGATTTCAATTCCGTTGTAGGTAATCTTTGTAGTGCCACATACCTTTTCTGCAAGATAACGGAACATACTCTCTGTAAGTTCCATCATTCCATAGTAATCTGTATATGCCTGATATAATTCCATAAGAGTAAATTCCGGATTGTGTCTTGTATCCACACCTTCGTTACGGAACACTCTTCCGATTTCATATACTTTTTCAAGACCACCCACGATAAGTCTCTTAAGGTATAACTCAAGAGAAATACGAAGCTTAACATCTTCATCTAATGCGTTGTAATGTGTTTCGAATGGTCTTGCTGCTGCACCGCCTGCATTTGATACAAGCATTGGCGTCTCAACTTCCATAAATCCTCTATCATCTAAGAAGTTACGAATCTCTTTGATAATCTTTGAACGCTTAATGAATGTTTCCTTAGCATCCTGATTCATAATAAGGTCGACATATCTCTGACGATATCTTGTATCTGTATCTGTTAATCCGTGATATTTCTCCGGAAGGATCTGTAAGCTCTTGCTAAGAAGTGTTAATTCTTCTGCATGTATAGAGATTTCACCTGTCTTTGTTCGGAACAAATAACCCTTTATACCATAGATATCACCAATATCTGATTTCTTGAAATCTGCATATACATCTTCGCCAACTGAATCCCTTGCAACATATGCCTGAATATTTCCCTTAAGATCCTGAATGTTACAGAAAGATGCTTTACCCATTACACGCTTAAACATCATACGTCCTGCAATAGATACATTAATAGGACTTGCGTCCATAATCTCTCTTCTCTCATTGTAGTCCTGGTTAACAGCGTCTCTCTTCTGCTGCTCATCCAATCCTTCAACGTTTACTTCTGCTCTTCCTGCAAGTAATTTAGCTTCATGCTCCTCGTAGAGTGCCTTAGCCTCTGTTGTATGATGAGTCTGGTCATATTTTGTAATTACAAATGGATCTTTTCCATTTTCCTGTAAAGTCTGTAATTTCTCTCTTCTTACCTTCAAAAGCTGGTTAATATCCTGCTGTGGTTCGTTCTGCTGGTTGTTCTGTGAGTTAGCCAACGTTCTTCTCTCCTTCCGAATTAGTTTCCTCTCTTAATGTCTAATACTTTGTAACTTGCTACACCATTTGGAGTCTCTACATTGATAATATCATTCTTCTTCTTACCAATTAACTCTCTACCTACTGGTGATTCGTTAGATATCTTATTTTCAAGGCTGTTAGCTTCTGTTGATCCAACAATTTTGAAATCAATTTCATCTTCATATTCCATATCTAGAACTTTTACGATACATCCTACGTTAATCTTATCTAAATCTATCTCTTCGTCAGTTACTACTTCAGCATTTTTAAGAATTTTCTCAATTTCTTCGATACGAGCTTCGATATCTCTCTGCTCATCCTTTGCTGCATCATATTCTGCATTTTCTGATAAGTCACCCTGTTCTCTGGCTTCCTTAATCTTCTGAGCTACTTCTCTTCTTTTGTTAACCTTTAAATCCTGAATCTCATCTTCTAATTTCTTAAGTCCCTCATATGTGAGAATATTCTTCTTTTCTGACATAACTTCCTCCATTTCATCAGCGTATTCGCTGAATTTAATCTGATTTTGCTAAACAAAAATTATATATTATTAAGCCCCTAATGTCAATGTATATTCATCAATTGCTCCAGAGCTTCATAACTTTCTATCATATTTACTTTTCTTCTGATTTCTGCAGAATGTGGATATCCTGCTGTGTACCATGCCACATGCTTTCGCATCTCCCTGATTCCTGTGTAGTCGCCCTTCTCTTCGATAAGCACCCTGCAGTGTCTTAGAATCATATCTCTTATCTGTGGCATACCAGGTTTTTCCATAACAGTACCATCCTCCAGATACTTCTTTACCTGGTTAAAAATAAAAGGATTTCCTCTTGCAGCTCTTCCTATCATAATACCATCACAGCCTGTCTCATCCATCATCTTTTTAGCTGTTGTTCCATCAACTATATCTCCATTGCCTATAACTGGAATTGACACAGCTTCTTTTACCTGTCTTATAATGTCCCAGTCAGCACACCCTGCATAATACTGTGCCCTTGTCCTCCCATGAACAGCTATGGCAGATACACCGCAAGCCTGCGCAATCCTTGCTATCTCCACAGCATTAATTCTGTCATCATCAAAACCTTTCCTTATCTTGATTGTAAGAGGCTTTTTAAGTGCACCTGCCATCTTTGTAAGAATCTTTTCTACCAGCTTAGGTTCAAGCATCAGCGCACTTCCCTCATGATTGTTCACGATTTTGGGAACGGGGCATCCCATATTGATATCAATGATATCAAAAGGCTGTTCTTCCAATCTTAGCGCAATCTCAGTCATGATATCAGGATCGCTTCCAAAGAGCTGAACAGCAACAGGTCGCTCTGAATCCGTAGTTCTAAGAAGCTCATATGTGTTTTTATTATTGTATAGAATCGCCTTAGCGCTCACCATCTCTGTGTACATAAGGTCACATCCCTGCTCCTTACAAAGCAGCCTGAACGGCAGGTCTGTAACACCTGCCATAGGACCAAGAGCCACATTTCCTTTTATATCTACATTACCTATTTTCATATTTTTCTCCACTATTTGACTCTCTTTGTCTTCTCATAGATAAGTCTAAGTCCTGAAAGTGTAAGATCTTTGTCATATACATCTATGCAATCTGTCTCATCTGCGATAAGTTTTCCAAGGCCTCCTGTTGCAACTACCTTAACATTGCTCTCGCCACATTCTTCCTTTATCTTATTTACTATATATTCTGTCTGTCCGATATAGCCATATACAAGCCCCGCCTGCATACTTGATATCGTCTCCTTTGCCATAATCGAGTCAGGCTTCTTTATTTCGATTTCAGGAAGCTTTGCTGTATCCTGCCACAATGCCTTCGCACATATCTTGATACCTGGCGATGTAATACCTGCCAGGAATTCCGCAGAGGACGAAATATAATCGTATGTTGTCGCTGTACCAAAATCGATTACAATCACAGGACCGCCATACTGATAGTAAGCACCAACAGCATCTACAACTCTGTCCGCACCTATTTCTGCAGGATTAGGTACCGGAAGCTTAATTCCGGTCTTAACGCCCGGACCAACCACAATAGGCTTCTTATCAAAATATTTTATAAAAGAATTCACAAACGAATGCATTATATCCGGAACAACTGATGAAATAATTACATCCTGTATCTTCTTATAATCAATATTTCTCGTAGACAACAATTCTCTTATGGCAATACCAAATTCATCCGATGTTCTCTGTATCTTTGTTGTCATTCTAAAAGTAGCTATGATATTTTCTCCCTCAATAACTCCAAATGTAATATTGGTGTTACCAACATCTACTGTCATTAACATACATCTTCTCCTAAAAAAAATACTTTAAAATACATCTCAAGTGATGACAACAAATCCTGTCTTGTCTGCTGAATCTGCTTCATCTTAAGCTCACATCCGATTTCGTCAAACAGTAAATCACCTTCATCACACATAACGTTAAACATAAGTGAACCATCCTCCTGATATTCAAGAGTAAGAATACCACCCACATCATTTGTAAAAAGAACACACATTATTCTAAGTTCCTCCTTGATGCTTTCCGGCAATTTCTCAAAATCAGGATTTAAGTAATACTTCTGCTCATACGCATTTGAACCACATAATACTATTTTATCAGAATACATAATCTCTCCTTATATTACAAAATAACAGATACTACTCCAAATATACCTACTGCAGCTAAAAATACTGCAGCTATTGTAAGAGCAATTGCTCTTTGATAATTCTTTCTAATATAATATTTGTACGCCATAAGGCCATTTAATGCCGTTCCAAGAAAACATAGTATTGGAAAAACCGCTGCATTTCCATCAGGATCTAATATGTCAACCACGCCTAGTATCACTATCGCAATTGACAAAAAGAAATTAATTACATCAATTACAAAGCCTGCTTTTCTATAAGGTCTTCTGCTTCCAATTATTCTCTCCATTATTCTCTCCCGTCACCAAGTGTTGCCACCATAACTGCCTTAATTGTGTGCATACGGTTTTCCGCCTCATCAAATACTACTGACTGTTCCGACTCGAACACTTCGTCTGTAACTTCCATTTCATCTAATCCAAAACGATCCTTCATCTCTTGACCTATAGTTGTCTTAAGATCGTGGAAAGCCGGTAAACAATGCATAAAAATAGCTGTGTCTTTAGCGTTATCCATTGCCTTTTTGTTTACCTGGTATGGTGATAAATCTTTAATACGTTCTTCCCAGACTTCTGCCGGTTCACCCATTGATACCCAGACATCTGTATAGATAACGTCTGCATCCTTTGTTCCTTCCATCACATCCTCTGTCAGAGTAATCGTAGCACCCGATGCTTTCGCATATTCTTCGCACTGCGCTACTAACTGTGCATTAGGAAAATATTTCTTAGGTGCACATGCCACAAAATGAAGCCCAAGCTTAGCACATACTATCATAAGTGAATTCCCCATATTGTAACGGGCATCACCCATATACACAAACTTAAGCCCCTTAAGTTCTCCAAGATGTTCCCTTACTGTAAGCATATCTGCAAGCATCTGTGTTGGGTGATATTCGTTAGTAAGACCATTCCATACAGGAACTCCTGCATGCTTAGCTAACTCTTCAACGATCTCCTGACCATATCCCCTGTATTCAATTCCGTCATACATTCTTCCAAGTACTCTTGCTGTATCAGCTATACTTTCCTTCTTACCAATCTGTGAGCCTGATGGGTCAAGATATGTAGTTCCCATTCCAAGATCATGTGCTGCCACCTCAAAAGAGCATCTTGTACGTGTGCTTGTCTTTTCAAAAATTAGTGCCACATTTTTTCCCCTATGAAAATCCACCGGAATTCCTTTTTTCTTCCTTTCCTTCAAATCCGCCGCCAAGTCAATCATATACATGATTTCTTCAGGCGTAAAATCCTTTAATGTTAAAAAATTTCGTCCTACTAAATTCATCCTTTTTTCCTCCATTTTATAATTGCCAAAAAGTGGCGCCACCTATAAAAAGATGCGCCACTTAAAAATTCTTTCCTTAAAAATTAGTTCTTAGCTACTTCTGCCAAAGACTTAATTGTTCCTGCAAGTCCCTGAATCTCTGATGGAATGATAATCTTTGTTGCCTGACCATCTGCAGCCTTTGCAAATGCCTCAAGGCTCTTTAACTGGATTACAGCATCATCCGGTGCAGCTTCTTTAATTGCCATGATACCTTCTGCGTTAGCTCTCTGAAGTGCAAGAATAGCTTCCGCCTGACCTTCTGCTTCCTTGATTGTAGCTTCTCTCTTAGCTTCTGCTCTAAGAATAGCTGCTGCCTTTTCTGCTTCTGCCTCAAGAATAGCTGATTCTTTCTTACCTTCTGCTACTAAGATCGTGGATTTCTTTTCACCTTCTGCTATAAGAATAGCTTCTCTTCGTTCACGTTCAGCCTTCATCTGCTTTTCCATTGCTTCCTGAATAGCTGCCGGTGGAATAATATTCTTAAGCTCTACTCTGTTTACCTTGATTCCCCAAGGATCTGTTGATACATCAAGTGATGCTCTCATCTTTGTATTGATTGTCTCTCTAGATGTCAATGTCTCATCAAGTTCCAGTTCACCGATAATATTTCTAAGTGTTGTTGCTGTAAGGTTCTCGATTGCAACTAAAGGATTTTCAACACCATAAGCAAAAAGCTTTGGATCTGTTATCTGGTAAAATACTACTGTATCGATTCTCATTGTAACGTTATCCTTTGTGATAACCGGCTGTGGCGCAAAATCGATAACCTGTTCCTTTAAATCAACCTTCTTAGCTACTGTGTCGAGAATAGGTACCTTGAAGTGAAAACCTACAGACCATGTACACTGGTATGCACCAAATCTCTCTATTACATATGCTGTTGCCTGTGGTACAATCTTAAAACAAGATGCTATAATTACTAAAATAACTACGATAAGAGCTCCAACTACCGCTGTGCTCTGTGATAATAATACTGTCATAACAATCCTCCTAATTCTTACTGTTTAGCCACTATGAGCTTTACTCCCTTTACTTCCTTCACTACTACAAGAGTTCCAACTTCAAAGGCTATGTCATCTGATTCACTCCTGGTAGTCCATTCAACACCGTTTAACACAACCTTACCTGTGTTTTCGATATTGTCTACTTTTTCAACGACTTTAACTTTCTTACCGACAAGCTCGTCGATATTCGTCTTAACAATTCCTCGGTTAATGAACTTTGATGCCAAAGGTCTTGTTATAGCAAGTAGCAGCGTTGATACAACGAAAAATGCTCCAACCTGAATCCATATCCCATATCCTAAAAGATTCACAATAAAAGCAACTAATGCTCCACCAGCAAACCAAATTGATACCAGTGACACTGTCACAAGTTCGACAATCAGAAACAGGACAAATGATACAAGCCAGATTACTCCATTAAAGATATCCATAATCCACCTCCTATGCTATTTTTATATAATACATTATTATTGTTATTTTTGCAATCAAAAAAGAAAACCAGTACAAGCTATGATAGCTTATACTGGCATATAATTATCTGTAGAATGTCTGATTTCCAACGATTGTGTATTCGTTGTATCTTGAATAGTCAGCAGCCCATGAAGCACAATAGCTTGTAAATCCCGGAATATTATTAGTTCCTGATACTGCTGCTTTTGTTGCTGCTATGGAGGTCTGCATCGGACCATTTGCCATCAGATTCTGGAATTTTGGTGTGCTTACTACTGTAAACTGTCCACTTGCATATAATATTTCTCTTACTGAGCTTCCGTATCTTCCACTTGCAAGCCTGTTAAGTACTATGTTAGCAACTGCAAGCTGTCCTTCATAGCTTTCATAACCAGCCTCCGCTGATACTACACATGCAATAAGATATGCATCCTCTTCTGAAATGTTATACGCAGATCCCTGAACAGTTTCCACGAACTTACTCTGTGCAGCCGCCTTAGCAATTGCCTCAGCTTCTTCTCTTGCTTTTCTCTCTGCCTCTTCGGCCTCCTTTGCAATTCTTTCCTGTTCAAGTCTGATTGCTTCTAATTCTTCTTCTATAGAAATGGCTTTTCCGACTGTTAATTTGGTAGTAACAAATTCTTTTGAGATATATCCGTCTTTACCTTCAAAACTAATCTCTATAAATCCATTCTTCTCACCAAGACCTGTATACTTCTCACCGTTTGCAACAGTTCCGTATATTCCTGACTGTGTTGTAGGCTCTTTTCTCACTCTTAATGAGTCAGCATTAATTGTGACAATAACCGTTCCAACTTCCTTTGCTTTCTTCTCAGCAGCTTCGTCAAACAGTAAATACTTAGTACTTACATATCCTTTGACATTACCTGAAGAAATCTGCGTCCATTTCTTGCCCTTCTTAAGTACCTTACCTCCTGAACCAACATAAAGCTTACCAACAACTTCTGCATTCTTAGAAGCTTTTGCTCTTACATTCAGGTATGTGCTGTCAAGATTAACCATAAACTTGTTAAGGTATGCACCATTGTATGCTTTCTTAGCAGTCTTTACTGTAGAAGCTTTTTCCTTAGAAGCTACTACAGTTTCTTTTTCTACTTCGTCTCTAGTAATTTCATCGAGAGCTGTTACCACCTCTCCATCGATATTAGCCATAAGGCTTGTTACTCCGCTAGACAAGTCCATACCAGCTTTAACGCTTTCTGTCCCTCTACCATTGTAGTCTGGGATGACTACCGCACACACAGCCATTACAGATACAAGTGCCAGTGAGGCAACTGTTACTGATGCGGCCTTTACGTGTTTCGCATTCCAATTAAGTCTCATATACTTTCTCCAATCACTTATCTACGATGTAAAATACACCGCTATTTTTTACATTTACAATTCAAATTTATTACAAATTTGTTACATTTATTACGGAAGTATTTTATCAGACTCACTCTTTTTTGTCAACCCTAACGCAAAAAGTCCCATTTTATGCGTTTTTTTACAATTTTTTTTAAAAAACCCTTGCAAATTACTTGTTTGCGTTATATTATCTTTAAGGAGTAATCTAGGAGTTATTATTTTAAGGAGGATTTAATTATGGCAAACACTAAGACTACTACAGCCGCCAAGGAAGTAAAGCCTGTTGCTACAGAAGCTAAAGCTGTTGCAGAGACAAAGACAGCTGCTACAACTACAGCCGTTGAAGCTACAAAGAAAGAAGCTGCTACTAAGGAAGCTACTAAGGAAGCTCCTAAGAAGGAAGCTCCTAAGAAGGAAGCTGCTACTAAGAAAGCTGCTACTAAGAAGGAAGCTCCTGCTAAGAAGGAAGCTGCTACTAAGAAGACAACAACAGCTAAGAAGACAACAACAAAGAAAACAGAAATTAAGACAAACGTTCTTCTTCAGTTTGCATATAAGGAAGTATCATTTGATGATATAGTTGCAAATGTAAAAGAAGCTTGGACATCACAGTTCATGGGCAAGTTAAGTGACATTAAGACATTAGACATCTACGTTAAGCCTGAAGAACACAAAGCTTATTTCGTAGTAAATGGTGACGCTGAAAATACTCGCTCAATCAATCTTTAATTTTTTACTACATATATAAGAAAAGCACTCATCTAATCAATTGATTATTTGAGTGCTCTTTTTTGTCTATACGCTTCATACATAAGTACTGATGATGCTACTGCAGCATTAAGTGATTCAACCTGACCTTCCATCGGAATCTTCATATATACATCTGCAAGTCTTGTAACCGCATCGCTAAGTCCATTTCCCTCATTGCCAATCATAAATGCCGTGGATTTACAATAATTTATCTCGTCATACCACTTCGCACCCTTTAAATGAGCTGCAATCATCTTTATCCCACTTCGCTTCATATAGCTTATGGTATCACACAAATCATCTGTGTAAATAAAAGGTACTCTGAACACTGTCCCCATAGTAGATCTGATAACTTTTGGGTTGTATATATCGACAGTTCCTTTACTCATCACTATTGCATTGACACCTGTTGCCTCTGCTGTTCTCATAATAGTGCCAAGATTACCGGGATCCTGAATATCCTCCAGTACCACAAATAGCGCCTGTTTACCGGCGCTACTCACAATATCCTTAAGAGAATATTCCTGCATCTTAACAACAGCCAGGATACCCTGCGGTGTAACTGTTCCTGTTATGGTCTTAAATACATTCTCAGTTACTATCTCATATCTGAGCTTCTGAAGCCTGTATTTGACACCTATATCATTAAATGCAGGAGAATTCTCTAATACATACACTTCCACTATTCGATCTGCCGGAGCTTCCATAAACATTCTTATTCCTTCTATAACAAAGGTACCCTGTTTACTTCTGTGTCTTGACTTGTTCATCAGACTGATTATATTCTTTATCTTCGCGTTCGATGTAGATGTAATCATATTCTATTATCTTGACATACGTTTGCTGATTTCGAATTCGTATTCATCGATATCCTTCTTCATTGCTAAAGCATCATCGATTTCATAATCAACATACTTGCCAGCCTTGTATGCAACAACTCTGTTACTCTTTCCTTCTTCAAGTAAATCAACTGCAAGTGCACCCATAATTGTAGCATGTACTCTGTCTGTACATGTTGGGCTACCACCTCTTTGCATATGACCAAGTATTGTAGCTCTTGTCTCCATACCTGTCTCTGCTTCAATCTTCTTAGCCATTGAGTTAGAATGTCCAATTCCTTCTGCATTGATTACAATGTGATGCTTCTTTCCAAGCTTCTTTGTCTCTTTGATATGCTCGATAAGTGCTGATTCATCACCATCATATCTCTCTGGAAGAAGAATATCTTCAGCACCGTTTGCTATACCACACCATAATGCAATATAACCTGCACTTCTACCCATAACTTCAATTACGCTACATCTCTCATGTGATGTAGAAGTATCTCTAATCTTATCAATAGCTTCCATAGCCGTATTAACAGCTGTATCGAAACCTATTGTGTAATCTGTACATGCGATATCTAAATCAATTGTACCAGGAACACCGATTGTGTTGATTCCAAGATGTGAGAGCTTCTGAGCTCCCTGGAATGATCCGTCTCCACCGATAACTACAAGACCATCGATTCCATGCTTCTTGCAAATCTCAGCACCCTTCTGCTGTCCCTCTGCTGTTCTGAATTCATCGCATCTGGCTGTATATAATACTGTACCACCTCTCTGGATGATATCTGAAACGCTCTTTGCGTCCATATCTACTATCTCTTCATTAAGAAGTCCGGCATAACCTCTTTTAATACCTTTTACCTTAAATCCTTTTGAGAGTGCCTGTCTAACTACAGCTCTGATAGCCGCGTTCATACCCGGTGCATCTCCACCACTTGTTAATACTCCTATTGTCTGTACTTTGTCTGCCATTTTTAATTCCTCCATAAATCTTTCTCTAGACTCTTGTCTTTAATTTTAATTCATTCTGCCTTTCTTTTCAACAACCTTTACGTTATTTATGCCAAATTTTTGATAAAAATTTTCTAATATGGCATCATTTATCTTAATTGTCTGGCTTTTTGGCAGGATTTTCTTCGCTTTAACATCTCGAATATAGATAACTATCTCATCATAACCATCAGAATATCTAATGATATCCAGTAAATCCTTCTCTGCCCTGAAATAATCCTCTTTCGTCTCAAACTGAATCCATAACTGCTTTTCAGTCTCATCAAAGCCTACTATCCTGCTACAAATAATCTTTCCCTGTTCCTCACCACTTACCTGAACCTTGCCGTAGACGTATACTTTTGCGTCCATCTGAAGCTTTTGCTTGTTTCTCTCGTAATCGTTAGGGAAAATAACAACTTCCGTAACTCCCACCAAATCCTCAACCGTTATAAATGCCATCATCTTGTTGTTTCTTGTGGTCTTGACATTAATATCAGTTATCATTCCACCGATTGTCTGGAATGTTCCGTCTTTTGCAATTGTGTTCCCTTCCTCATCTGGAACTAAGTCACCGGATAATATTGTAACATTTTTTTTCATACTTTCAACATATTTATCAAGAGGATGTCCACTTGCATATATTCCAAGTACTTCCTTTTCAAAGGCAAGCTTTGTGTCCATATCGTAATCTTCCACATCAGGAAGCTTAATCTCGAAAGATGCCTTCTCTTCCTCTGCTGCAAAATCAAACAGACTCATCTGACCTGCTATTGATTTCTTATTGTCGTTGTTTACCTGGTCAATAATTCCTGTATACACCTGCATATACTGTTTTCTATTTCCACCAAGCGAATCAAAGGCTCCCGCTTTTATAAAATTCTCAACAGCTCTTTTGTTCATCCCCTCAGAAGACATTCTCTCTATAAAATCTTTAAGACTTCTAAACTTACCGTTTTTCTCCCTTTCTTCAACAATTCCTTCTATTACGTTATGCCCAACACTTTTTATAGCAGATAAACCATATCGAATTGAATTGCCTGATACAGAAAAGCCATTCTCGCCTTCATTAATATCCGGTGGAAGAATGTTTATGTCCATATTTTTACATGCATATACATAAGCAGATACTTTTGAAGGATTATCTATTACCGAAGTCATAAGCGCCGCCATAAATTCAACAGGATAGTAGTATTTGAGATATGCTGTCTGATATGACACCACCGCGTATGCTGCCGCATGTGATTTATTAAATGCATACTTTGCAAAATCTATCATCTCATCATATATCTTGTTGGCTGTCTCTTCAGATATCCCATTCGCAATACAACCGGGTACGTTCTCCTCAGTATTACCATACACAAAGCTTTGTCTCTCTTTTTCCATTACAGATTGTTTCTTCTTCGACATCGCCCTTCTAAGTAAATCACTTCGTCCTAGTGTGTATCCTGCAAGATCTCTTACTATCTGCATTACCTGCTCCTGATACACTATACAGCCATACGTCGGTTTTAAAATCGGTTCAAGCTGTGGACAATCATATGTTATAGATGACGGATTATTTTTACCTTCCAGATACTTTGGTATAAAATCCATTGGTCCCGGTCGATAAAGGGATATTCCTGCAATTATATCTTCAAGATTCTCTGGTTTTAATTCCTTCATAAAGTTCTTCATCCCAGGACTTTCAAGCTGGAAAATACCATCTGTTTTTCCCGTACCTATTGATGCAAGAACATCCTTATCATCATAATTTATCTTATTTATATCTATCTTTATCCCATGATTTTTCTCTGCAAATTTCACTGCGTTCTGAATAACCGTAAGGGTTCTGAGTCCAAGGAAATCCATCTTGAGAAGCCCTAACTCTTCAAGGGTTGTCATTATATACTGTGTAGTTATAGTTCCGTCTGACGACCTTGAAAGCGGAACGTATTCATCAACAGGCTTCTGGCTAATCACGACACCTGCCGCATGCATAGAGGTGTGTCTTGGCAACCCTTCAAGCCTCTTTGACATATCTATAAGCTTGTGAATCTCTGAATCCTCTTCATATAATTTCCTAAGGTCAGGATTCTTCTCCAGTGCCTTTTCGATTGTAATTCCAAGCTCCATTGGAATGGATTTTGATACCATATCACATACTGCATATGGGATATCCATAACCCTTCCAACATCTCTTATTACCCCCCTGGCTGCAAGTGTACCAAAAGTAACTATCTGCACAACCTGCTCTTTTCCATACTTTCTCACTACATAATCGATTACTTCCTGACGTCTCTCGTAGCAAAAGTCAATGTCTATATCAGGCATAGACACTCGTTCAGGATTCAAAAATCTTTCAAACAGAAGATTATATCTTATTGGGTCTATATCCGTAATCGAAAGGCAATATGACACTATACTTCCAGCTGCCGAGCCTCGTCCCGGTCCAACCATAATGTCATTCTCCCTTGCAAAATGTATGAAATCCCAAACAATCAGAAAATAGTCAACATATCCCATTGTATTAATTATGGACAACTCATAATCAAGTCGTTCTTTTAATGTCCCGTCATCATCAGGATATTTCTCCTTAAGTCCCTGCATACAGAGATGATTCAGATATTCCCAGGATGTAAATCCTTCCGGCACATCATATTTGGGAAGCTTTGTCACACCAAACTCTATTTCCACGTTACATCTGTCAGCAATTTTTCCTGTATTCTCAATTGCCTCTTTTGCATATGGAAAAAGAGCTGTCATCTCCTCCTCTGACTTGCAGTAATACTGACCGCCCTCATATCTCATACGATCTTCATCGTCCAGTTTTTTACCGGTCTGTATACAGAGCAGAATATCGTGTGGTTCCCAGTCACTTGCGTACGTGTAATGAATATCATTAGTGACTACCATCTCAATTCCTGTCTCTTTATGCATACGCATCAGGTCTGCATTTACAATTCTCTGTGTCGAGATTCCGTGATCCTGCATCTCTAAGAAAAAATTGCCCTCTCCAAATATTTCCTGATATCTAAGCGCAGCCGCCTTACCTTCTTCATACATACCTCTTGCCAGATATCTTTGAACCTCACCTGCAAGACACGCACTGAGACAAATAATTCCTTCACTGTACTCTCTAAGAACTTCATAATCCACTCTGGGCTTATAATAAAATCCATCTACAAAGCCTTTTGAAACTATTTTCATCAGATTGTCATAACCCTTATTACTCTCTGCCAATAATACTAGATGATAATACCTGTCCTCACCAGGTGACTGCTCTTTATCAAATCTTGAACCCGGTGCCACATACACCTCACATCCGATAATTGGCTTTATACCTATAGCCTTACATTCTCTGTAAAAATCTATTACACCATACATAACTCCGTGGTCAGTAATAGCAAGAGCATCCATACCAAGTTCTTTAGCTCTTCTTGGCAATTCTTTAATTTTTGAAGATCCATCTAGAAGGCTATATTCTGTATGGACATGTAAATGTGTAAATGGCATTTTAGCTCGTCTCCCTTTTTCATTTAAACATAATAAGTCAATTATACTAGAGTTTGTTTTTATATTCAATAAAAAAAGCTGTGACATTCCTTTGTCACAGCCTGATTACAATATGTATATTAAATTATACTTCCTTACTGCTTAAATATTTTTCAATACTTTCGATAGCATCTTCTTCATCAGTTCCATCAGCCGAAACGGTAACTTTTTCACCTGCAGCAAGTCCTAATGTCATCATTCCCATAATACTCTTTGCATTAACCTTTTTTGTTCCATACTCAACATAAACAGAACTGTCAAACTGGCTTGCAACCTGTACAAATACAGCTACCGGTCTAGCCTCTAATCCTGTTTGAATCTCGATTGTCATGTCCTTAGTTACCATAACTTTCCTCCTTATTGTTACGAATATCCTCTGCAATTTCACATATTTTTCTGAGTCTGTGATTCACTCCTGATTTACCAACCGAAGGTGATAATAAAGTACCTAATTCTTTTAATGGAGTTTCAGGATTCTCAAGTCTCACTATCGCCATATCCTTAAGAACCGGAGACAATACTTCAAGACCAACTGTATCACGTATATATTTGATATCCTCAATCTGCTTGACAGCAGCAGATACAGTCTTGTTAAGATTTGCCGTTTCACAATTAACCTTGCGGTTAACACTGTTTCGCATCTCTTTAACTATTCTTACATTCTCAAGATCCATAAGCGCTATATGCGCCTCCATAACATTAAGAATATCTACTATTCCAGACCCTTCTTTGATATATACCACAAAATGCTTCTTCCTTTCAACTATTTTTGCATCAATTTGAAAATTTTGTATTATTCTGCATAGTTGCTCTGCCTTTTCCATTGTGGAGCAAACGATTTCGAAATGATAAAACTTCTCCGGGTCACTTATAGAACCTGCCGCCATAAAAGCACCTCTTATAAATGCTCTTTTGCAACAATCCTGCATAAGTATATTCTTATCCATAAGTTCCATAGACTCGCCTATTTCACCATTTGCATCCATTAATCTGGTAGCTTTAAGAAGCTTCATGGCATCATCATGGCGTCTTACAGCTACCGTATAATACGATCCCTGTCTTATAGACACATCAGTCCTTATATTAAATGTTTTCTTCAATAATGTAAAGTACTTTCTTGCAACATGAATATTTTCTGTATGAATTTTTACCATATATTGGTTACCTACTGATATCTGAATCCTTCCTATGAGGCTCAAAATAGCGGCGAGCTCTGCTATTTTGCAGTGCCTGCCGCCACTAATCTGTGTAGATAATTCCTGTTTTACTTTTGATGAAAATGACATTTTTTCCCTCTTATCTGCTATTTGCTTATATCTCTGTGATATATCTTTACGCCATACTCATCGTTAGCGTATAAAGTTTCATACAGAGTATTGGCAACTGTCACCGAACGGTGCTTTCCACCTGTACAGCCAATTGCTATAACAAGCTGATTCTTTCCCTCTGCCACATAATTAGGTACAAGGAAAGTTATCATATCTAAAAGCTTATCCACAAAATTTCTTGAAACATCAGAGTTCATAACGTAATCTCTTACCACTTTTTCATTGCCTGTTCTTGGCTTTAGCTCCGGCACATAAAATGGGTTTGGCATAAATCTTACATCAAATACCAAATCAGCCTCTACCGGAATTCCATACTTAAAGCCAAAGGACATAACATTTATGTACAGATTCTTGTATTTTAAATCCTTGTTAAAAATCTTGTCAACTTCAGCCTTTAAGTCTTTAGTTAACAAATAACTTGTATCAATAAGATAATCTGCTCTTTTTTTCAAAAATTCAAGCTTACCACGTTCTGTTTTTATGCCTTCATCAACTCTTCCGTTAGGTGCCACAGGATGAGCTCTTCTTGTCTCTTTAAATCGCTTAATGATTGTCTCGTCTGAAGCGTCCAAAAATAGGATTTCGTAATTGTGTCCTTTTCTTTTCATCGTGTCCAAAATATTCTCGAGCTCAGCAAGCATCTCTCCGCTTCTTATATCCACGCTCATAGCAACATTTCTTCCGTTTGCACTTTTCTCGTAAGACAAATCCGCAAAATCATCAATCAACTGAACTGGAATATTGTCTACACAATAATATCCCGAATCTTCAAGCACTCTTAAAACTGTGCTCTTTCCTGCTCCAGACATTCCTGTTATAATCGCAAATTTCATACTAATCTCCTAAAATCTTAACCTCTGTCTCCAACTTCACTCCGTATTTTTCCATTACCTTATCCTGAACATCTTTAATTAAGCAAAGAATATCACTCGCTGTTGCATTTCCTGTATTAACAACAAATCCACAATGTTTATCTGAGACTTTGGCTCCTCCTACTGTGTAGCCTGCAAGATTACTATCCATAATGAGTTTTCCGGCAAAATATCCTTCTGGTCTCTTAAACGTACTTCCTGCACTAGGGTATTCAAGAGGCTGTTTGCTCTGTCTTTGATGAGCAAGTTCAGACATCTTTGCCTTAATTCTCCTTGCATCGCCCTTACCAAATTCCATTGTAGCCTCTAATACAATGTATCCTTTGTCCATCACTTCACTATGTCTATATGAAAAGTTAAGTTCATCCTTTGTCAATGTAATAACATTGCCTTCCTCGTCAAGTGCCTTGACGCTTACTATAATATCCTTCATCTCACCGCCATACGCACCTGCATTCATATATACAGCACCCCCAAGTGTTCCTGGAATTCCTGAAGCAAATTCATAACCTGCAAATTCATTCTCTATAACAGGAACCTTAAGCGCTGACAACATAATTCCGGACTTGGCTGTTATTCTGTTACCTTCTACTGTGTAATCTGAAAAATTCTTATACAACTGAATCACAACACCTCTAAGTCCCGAATCTTTTACTAAAAGATTGCTTCCATTCCCTATGATGTAGTAATTAGTATTGGTTTCTCTACAGGATTTTATTATATCTTTTATCTCTTCTACAGTGTGAGGAGTAACCAGATAATCGGCTGGTCCCCCTACCTTAAATGTAGTATGTCTGCTCATAGGCTCATCTACAAATACGTTATCTTCTCCAACTATATAAATTAATTTTTCCTGCATATTCATTTCCTTACTTAAGAATTAAAGCTGCTGCCCCATAAATTCCTGCGTCATTGCCAAGTGTTGCCAACTCAAATTTTGTTCCTCTGCATGCATGGAATGCATTTTCTTCAAAATGCTTCTTAACCGTCTCAATAAGAATGTCTCCAGCTTTTGAAACTCCACCGCCGATAACAAACACTTCCGGGTCAACTACACATGCGATATGTGCAAGTGCAAGTCCAAGATTGGCTCCAAGATCATCAACCAAATCGATTGCCATATCATCTCCTGCCTTTGCAGCATCAAATACTTCTTTGGCTGAGATATATTGAACCTCTCTAAGTCTTGAAGGTCTGTCTGTATTGTTAAGCGCTTTCTTTGCTGCCTTTACTATACCTGTTGCTGATGCGTACTGCTCAAGACATCCGGTCTTACCACAACCACACACATCTGTTTCATCATGTTTAATCTTGATGTGTCCTATTTCCCCACCGGCTCCGTTTGTACCTGATATAACTTTACCATCGATGATAATTCCACCGCCCACACCGGTTCCAAGTGTAACCATTACCTGATTTTTGTAGCCTTTTCCGCCACCCTGCCACATCTCACCCATGGCAGCCATATTAGCATCATTCCCGACCTTTACAGGCATATCAATCATATTGCTAAGTTCGTCAGCTACGTTAAATATCCCCCATCCAAGGTTAACACACTTAAGAACTGTTCCATCTTCCTTGATTGGTCCGGGAACCCCCATACCAACACCGGCACAGTTGCTCTTTTCAATCTTTTTCTCTTTCATTTTTTTCTTGATAGCTTCTGCAATATCAGGAAGAATATACATTCCTCCGTCATCCTTACGAGTTGGAATCTCCCAGTTATCTAGTAAAGTTCCATCCACACTGAAAAGCCCCATCTTTACTGTTGTTCCACCTATATCTACTCCAAATCCATATTCTGCCATAACTTCTTAATCCTCCGTTTTATTTATTGTTCTACTTTACTTCCGAGATTTCTCTGAACACGGTTATATAATTCCTGTGCTGCATTGTATCCCATCTTCTTCTGTCTGTGGTTAACCGCTGCAGATTCAACAATGATTGCAAGGTTACGTCCTGGTCTGATAGGAATAGAATGACATACAACCTTATTGCCAAGAAACTCCGTATATTGTTCCTCAAGTCCGAGCCTGTCATACTCTTTTTCTCTGTTCCAGTCCTCCAACTTAATTACCATATCGATTTCCTGATTTTCCTTAACACTTTCTACACCGAAAAGAGTCTTAACATCAATAATTCCAATACCTCTAAGTTCAATAAAATGCCTCGTTATATCAGGAGATGTTCCAACAAGTGTCTCATCACTTATCTTTCTGATTTCAACAACATCATCAGTTACAAGTCGGTGACCACGCTTAATAAGCTCAAGGGCTGCCTCGCTCTTACCGATTCCACTCTCACCCATAATAAGTACACCTTCACCATAAACATCAACAAGTACGCCGTGAATAGAGACACATGGTGCAAGCTCCACATTAAGCCATCTTATTATCTCTGCAACAAATGCTGATGTAGTCTTAGATGTCATAAGAATAGGTACACCATGTTTATTCGCCATCTCAAGAACTACCTCGTCAGGCTCAAGACTTCTACAAAAAATAACACACGGAATATTATACGACATAAATCTGTCATACACTTCACGCTTTCTATCTTCTGACAAAGTCTGCATATATGCATATTCTACATGACCGATAACCTGAACTCTGTCCTTATCAAAATGATCATAAAATCCGGTCAACTGCATCGCCGGACGACTGATGTCTGTAGAACTTACCCCTATGTCATCTACCACTACTTCCGGAGTGAGATTTTTTAGTTCCATTTTTTCTATTATTTTGGATAATTTTACCTGTTGCATACACACCTGTTCCTTTCATCAAACATATTAGTCTAATCATACCATAATAATTTCATTTTTTCTATTTCTTATGAAAAAAATTATAGACACTCGTTGCAGATTTTTCATTCATGGACGGAGCCTCTTTTATTTCCTCAACCGTTGCCTCCCTGAGCCTCTCCAAAGACTTAAAATAGCGCATAAGTTCAAGTCTTCTCTTAGGACCTATCCCTTCTATCTCATCAAGTATTGATTTTACCTGTCCTTTACTTCTAAGACTCTTATGATATTCAATGGCAAATCTGTGTGCTTCATCCTGAATCCTTGTGATAAGTCTGAAGCCTTCTCCATGTACGTCTATTGGTATCTCAACATTGTTATAGTAAAGACCTCTTGTCCTATGATGATCATCCTTTACCATACCACAAACCGGTATGTTAAGTCCGAGTTCCCCAAGTACCTCAAGTGCTATATTTACCTGACCTCTTCCACCATCCATCATAAGCAAATCAGGAAACCTTGTAAATTTACCCAGTTCCTTATCAAGACCTTTTTCCTTTAATTCATTCTGTTCTTCTAATCCATGCGAAAAACGTCTTGTAAGAACCTCCTTCATACTTGCATAATCGTTTGGTCCATCAACTGTCTTTATCTTAAATTTTCTATAATCACGTCTTTTTGGCTGCCCATCTTCATACACTATCATAGACCCAACCGACTCAAATCCATTTGTGTTTGAGATATCAAAGGCTTCCATCCTGTGAATTTCACTAAGTCCTATGAGCTTCTCCAGTTCTCTTACAGCACCTATTGTTCTTAGCTCTTCACGTTTTATCTTCTCTTTATCCTTTTCAAGTACCATTAAAGCGTTCTTTTTGGCAAGCTCAACCAGTTTTTCCTTCTCACCTTTTTTAGGCACTTTGATTGTCACCCTGCCACCTCTTTTTCCTGATAACCATTCTTCAATCAGTTTTGTATCTTTTACCTCCTCCTGCAAAAACAGTTCTCTTGGAATAAATGGACTTCCACCATAATATTGTTTAATAAAAACTGATAGCAATTCACTCTCTTCATCTTCCGGTGCTATTGATATATGAAAATGCTCACGCCCAAGCATCTTTCCACCACGTATAAAAAACACCTGAACAACTGCATCCGAGTATTCTTTTGCATAAGCAATTATATCTCTGTCTTCCGTCTCATCAAGAGTCATCTTCTGTTTAAGTGCAATATGCTTTACCTCATTTAATAAATCTCGATACCCCATTGCCTCTTCATATCTCATATCCTCTGATGCCTCGTACATTCTCTCTTCCAGCATCTTGGTCACAGGTGTATAATTGCCATTTAAAAACCCTGTTACTGACTCAATTTTTTTCTTATATTCCTCTTCATCGATATATCCCATACAAGGAGCATCACACTGATGTATATGATAGTTAAGACATGGCCGCCCTTTTCCTATATCTCTTGGCAAAACCCTGTTACAGGTTCTTATCTGGTAAAGTTTTGTGAGCAAGTCAATTGTATCCTTTACCGCTGTTGCACTTGGATACGGACCATAGTATTTAGACTTGTCCCTAGCCATTTTTCTTGCCAGTTTTACTCTCGGATAAGGCTCGTTAAGGGTTACCCGAATAAACGGGTAGCCCTTATCGTCTTTTAACATAGTGTTGTATTTTGGTCTATGCTCTTTTATTAAATTGCACTCAAGTATCAAAGCTTCTATCTCCGAATCCGTCACTATATATTCAAAGCGATCGATCTGCTTCACCATCCGGTCGATCTGAGGCCCCCGCCCCACGATCTTCCGAAAATAAGAACGGACGCGATTGTGAAGGTTCACCGCCTTCCCCACATAAATAATCGCGTCCTGCTCATCGC
>JBGVIE010000074.1:0-4257 GCA_045122895.1 Lachnospiraceae bacterium | reverse complement strand
TCTCATTTATCCAAACCTTAATATTATCCAAACTTAATGCTTTAGTAAATGAAACATCTCAATATACCATGATAAAAGTTTGGATTTTATTTTCCATGGTATGATTAGTCCATACAAAAAAGGAGGTTAACATACCATGGATTTAACAAATTTACGACAACACCATGAAGAACTTGTCAACCATATGAAGAACTCTGGATATTCCATGAGTTGCATCTATATGTACAAGCGCCAAATTCGTGAAATTCTTGAGTTGGATTTGGAATCATGGACTTCGTATCAGGACATTTACCAATATTTTGTGAGCATCTCCTCAAATCAAAAAGACCTAAAGTGGAGACGCTCAGTAATTGGCAGCATTGAATATTTTGATATTTATGGTCTGTTTCCGGACAGACGCAGAATTTGCTCTTTTATTGAACCAAGAGGTGCATACCACTCTCTGAATCATGTTTATCAACAACTAATAGATTACTACAAGACCTATGCTGAGAGAATTGGTAAAACAAAAGACACAACAATAGACAGCGAAAGTCATAGTGGTTCTGTGTTCTTTTATCATTTACAGCAAAGAGGCTGTTGTAATCTGGAATCAACGGAAGAAGATGATGTTTTGTCTTACTTCCTTGATGAATCGGGTAATTTAATTCGCTCCGCCGCTTGTTGTAAAAGTGTTAGAGCAGTTCTAAAAGCAGGATTAGAGGTTGATCCCATTGGTTGTAAAAAAGTATTACTTTTTCTGCCACATCTGACAGAACATCGAAAAAATATCCAAATGCTCACAGATGATGAAATCTGTAAAATCAATCAATTATTGGATACAGATACACTGTCACTGCGGGATAAAGCCATTATAAATCTTTTGTTGCACACCGGAATAAGAGGCGTAGATATCATCAATTTAAAGTTACAGTCGATTGACTGGAATTCTGATGTTATCCGACTTATTCAATCAAAGACGAAGAAAGAACTTGAACTGCCACTGTTACCATCTGTAGGAAATGCTTTATATGACTATATCACTATAGAGAGACCTAAGTGTTCATTCGATGCTGTATTTATCTCAGAAGTTGTACCATATGAACCACTGAAAGTACAAACAATACGTTGGATTGTTCGTAAGGTGTTTGGTCTTGCCAATATCCGCATGAATAAAGGTGATAGGATAGGCACTCATTTATTCCGCCATCATCTGACTGTTAAACTGTTAGAAAAAGATACTGCTTTACCAGTCATATCAAATATCCTTGGACACACTTCACCGAAGTCAGTAGATCCATATCTGCATACGGATTTTCATCATTTGAAAGAATGTGCCCTAAGCATAAAATCTTATCCTGTGCGAAAGGGGGTGTTTGATATTGACTGAGTTTATATCAAAACTCTCTCCGCTTATGGAGCAGTTTAAAAAATATCGAAAAGCTTCTCAAAAGTGGAGCAGAGATTCTCATTACAAAATGCGTGCATTTGACCGTTACTGCAATGAATTATATCCGGAAAATGATAAACTCACTCAGGAAATGGTTGACAGCTTTTTTGCGAAAAGACCTACTGAAACCATAAACTCTTGCCGGCAACGCTGCTACCTGGTTTCTGAATTTATCAAATATCTTCAGGAAAGAGAGCAGACAAATGTTATTGTTCCTGAAAGACCTCGTAAAAGAAGAAACACGTATATACCACATGCATTTTCGCATGAGGAATTATCTGATTTCTTCAAAGCCTGCGATAATCTGAAATATTTACCAAACCGAACTGATATGAAAATACGAAGTATGACAGCTCCTGTTATATTTCGGCTACTTTACAGCACGGGAATGAGAACAAGCGAAGCCCTATCTTTAAAGTGTGAACATGTTGATTTCTCTGAAGGAATTATCAGCATTGTAGGCACAAAAGGATACAATGAGCACTATATTGTATTGCATGATTCTATGCTCGAACTTATGCAGCAATTTAATCAAAAAATGGATTGTATTTTTCCAAACAGAGAGTATTTTTTTGTATCAAAAGATAATGTCCGCTTTAACAGTAGCTGGTTAACTGATAATTTTCGTATTATATGGGATTCTGTTAACAGTTCCCATGCAACTGCCTATGATTTACGGCATAACTATGCAATAGAAAATATCAACAGATGGACAAATGAAGGGTTCAATTTCTATGATAAAATCGCATATTTAAGTAAGAGTATGGGGCATGTCACATTAGAAAGTACAAAATACTATTACTCAATTGTTCCTAATCTAAGCAGTATTATGATGAATCAAACAAACGAAACTTTTGATTGGATTGTCCCGGAGGTAAATACAGATGAAGAAATCTACTAACCAAGGCGTATGCATCGCCCGTCACATATCGTTCTTTGTGAACGATTATGTGTCATCCTTTTTAACAGAGAGCGAACACACAATTAAAGCCTATAAATACACACTTACCCTTTACATCATGTACTTAGATGAGAAAAGGGGAATCACTATCAATAGTTTAAGCTCAGACTGTTTTAGCAGATCAGTCATAGAAGAATGGATTCTATGGTTAAAAAATGACCGTAACTGCTGTGCTGCAACCTGCAATAACCGCCTCGCATGTTTGCGGGTATTCCTAAAATATCTTGGAAGTAAAGAAATCGATTATCTATATTTATACCATGATGCGACGTTAATTCCACGATTAAAGGAACCAAAAACCAAGGTAAAAGGCATGAGCAAAAATGCTGTCAAAGCCTTGATGTCAGTACCTGATGTTACCAATAAAACAGGTAGAAGGGATCTTGCACTTATTATCCTGCTTTATGCGACTGCCTGTAGAATAGATGAAGTTCTGTCGCTAAAAAACAAGCAGCTGTATCTGGATGCTGAGAAGCCATATATCACTATCATTGGCAAAGGAACAAAGATTAGAACGATAGGACTTTTACCCAAGGCTGTAGCACATCTTAAAAAGTATTTAGCAGAGTTTCATGGTTCTACTCCTAATCCTGAAGCCTACGTGTTCTATTCCAGAAATACAGGAATATATGGAAAGCTCACACAACCGGCTATTGGTAAGATGCTTAAAAAGCATGCCGCATGTGCACATGAAATCTGTGATGAGGTTCCGAAGAATCTTCATGCGCATCAGATACGACATGCTAAAGCATCACATTGGCTTGAAGATGGTATGAACATAGTTCAAATATCACTCCTGCTTGGGCATGAGCATCTACAGACCACAATGGTGTATCTGGATATCACAAATGACGAAAAAGCAGCTGCATTAGCAACCCTGGATGATGAAACCTGCAAAAAGATAACACCCAAGTGGAAAAACACAGATGGTTCGCTTCTTAATCTTTGTGGTTTAAGCTAATCATCATCATTTAAAATCCAAACCTTTTATTAGCAATCAACTGATTTGTTCTGCCATTATTACAAAGGTTTGGATTTTATTTTGGTTTGGATAAATGAGATAATCGAGAATTCTCGATTATCTCATGGATATTCGTGTTATACAGCTTATAAAGGTCTGTATCCTTACTAATCTGATTATCAAACGGAATCACCACCGAGCCACACTTGATAAGCCCCATACCAGATGAAGTATTGGTTACGAAACGAAGCTGTGCCTCTGATACACCGATAACTTCTGCCATCTTGGAACTGTCCGTATTCGCCTGCTTAAGCAATGCCACGAACTCGGAATTAGCAAGCATGGTAGTTGCTGTATAATTCTGTAGTAAATCAACTACATTCTGTGTTATTCCGGTGCATAATCCCCCTTGCTTTCTGACTTTTTTCCAAAGCTGCTGCAAATACTTCGCAGAATACTCAGAATTTAAAAGCACATGGAACTCATCTATATAGAGCCAAGTGGCCCTTCCTCGCTTACCATTCTCCACAATTCTCTGCTGGATGGATTCCATCATTACTAGCATTGTAATAGGACTAAGTTCCGTACCTAAATCTCTGATACCATATACCGTAAATCTGTTATCTACATCCACATTTGTCTGATGGTTAAAGATATTCAATGAACCGTTTACAAAAAGCTCCAGCGACAATGCAATGTCCTTTGCTTCCTCCTCCGGCTGCTGTAAAAGCAAATCATAAAAATCTGACATAACCGGAATATACTTCTCCCTGCTTCTTGCAATGTCGATATAAAGCTTTCTCACGCATCTGTCGATAATGGACTTCTGACGGGAATTAAGTGTATCTCCGATACACTGTTCACAAAGACCAAGCATAAATTCACCTTTTTCTCTTACCCAACCTT
>JBGVIE010000073.1:0-24310 GCA_045122895.1 Lachnospiraceae bacterium | reverse complement strand
TTGTGTAATTATTAGATTATCTTAATGAACGTAAACCAAAAATGGAGATGATGCCAAAGAAAGATAAAAAACCAAATGAGAAAAAGCCAACGAAAGAGAAGAAGCCAAAGGAGAAGAAAGAAAAGCCGCCAAAGCCTAAAGAAGAGATAATACCGATACCAATTCCTGTGTATTTTTTGATGCTTACATTTGCTATAGGAATATCGGTACTTTTGTTGTATTTAGGTAAGGATTACAGCTATAATTCAAAGTTTAAAGAGGCAACAAAAGCGTTTGTGAATAAGGATTACAGCAAAGCTTATGACGAGCTTCAGGGTGTAGAGATGAAGGGTGATGACCAGGAATTCTATGATCAGATAGAGATAATTATGTATGTGTATAAGCAGTATGAATCATATCAGGCTCACAGAGCATATGGTAACTACTACAAAGCTCTTGATTCGCTTATGAAAGGTGTAAGCAAGTATGATATACACCTAAGTAAAGCAACAGAGCTTGGTGTAGCAAAGGATATGAAATATGTAATTGATATTATTGAGAAGAAGCTTAAATATGATTATGGTGTTTCACTTGATGAGGCAAGAAAAATATTTGATTTTAGCGATGCTGATTACTCACAGAGATTGACAGATATTACGAACGATAGTCTTACAAAAATACAGAAGAACATTGAAAAGGAAAATAAAAATAAAACTCGTAAAACATCGGAGGATTAGAAACATGATAGCAATTATTGATTATGATGCCGGAAATCTAAAAAGCGTTGAAAAAGCACTTAATTATTTAGGTCAAGAAACAGTTGTATCCAGAGACAGAGAAGTAATCTTGGCTGCGGATAAAGTTATTTTACCGGGAGTTGGAAGTTTTGGAGATGCAATGGGCAAACTTAAAAAATATGATTTAATAGATACGATTCATGAGGTGGTAAATAGAAATATCCCTTTTTTAGGCATATGCCTGGGACTTCAGTTGTTATTTGAAAGCAGTGAAGAATCAGAAGGGGTTAAAGGACTTGGAATATTACCCGGCAAAATAATCAGAATTCCAGATAGTGAAGGCATCAAAGTACCTCATATTGGTTGGAATTCATTAGAATTATCAAACGATGGCAGATTGTTTAAAGGGATTGACGATAATTCGTATGTATATTTTGTACATTCTTATTATTTGATGGCAGATGATGAAAGTATTGTAAAAGCATCTACAGAATATGGCACTCATATTCATGCTTCAGTTGAAAAGGGCAATGTGTTTGCATGTCAGTTTCATCCAGAAAAGAGTAGCGATGTAGGTTTGAAAATATTAGAGAATTTTGCTAAGTTATAAGGAGAATTAAGATGCATACAAAGAGAGTTATCCCATGTTTGGATGTAAATAATAATCGTGTGGTTAAAGGAATCAATTTTGTTAATTTAAGAGATGCAGGTGATCCTGTTGAAGTTGCGGCTGCTTACGACAAAGCAGGTGCAGATGAGGTTGTATTTCTTGATATTACTGCTTCATCTGACAATAGGGAAACTGTTGTAGATATGGTTAGAAAAGTTGCCGAAAAGGTGTTTATACCTTTTACAGTAGGCGGCGGAATCAGAACAGTAGATAATTTCAAAGAGTTACTTAGGGAAGGAGCAGATAAGATTGCGATCAATTCTGCAGCAATAAATACTCCTAATCTTATAAGCGATGCGGCTGACAAATTCGGCAGCCAGTGTGTGGTGGTAGCTATTGATGCCAGAAGAAGAGATGATGGGAGAGGATGGAATATCTTTAAAAACGGAGGACGTATTGATACCGGAATAGACGCTGTTGAATGGGCAATGAAGGTTGATAAGATGGGAGCTGGAGAAATCCTGCTTACTAGTATGGATTGTGACGGAACTAAAAATGGATATGACATTGAGCTTACAAAGATTATCTCTTCAAATGTTTCGATACCTGTAATTGCATCAGGTGGTGCAGGAAATATGGAGCATTTTTACGATGCATTGACAGAGGGTGGAGCTGATGCGGCACTTGCGGCATCGTTATTCCACTACAAAGAGCTCGAAATATGTGAACTTAAGAAATATTTACAGGGTAGAGGAGTTCCGGTAAGATATGGCAGCGATAAATAACGACTGGTTAGACAGCATAGAATCAGAATTCAAAAAAGAATACTATAAGAATCTTTATTCTTTTGTAAAAAGCGAATATGCCACTCATACAATATATCCTCCCTCGGAAGATATATTTAATGCATTTCATTTTACGCCGCTTAGCAAGGTGAAGGTATTACTGTTAGGACAGGATCCTTATCACAATGTGAATCAGGCACATGGACTTTCTTTTTCTGTTTTGCCACAACAAAAGGATATTCCACCATCACTTCAGAACATCTACAAGGAATTGAATACAGATCTAGGATGCTATATTCCGAATAATGGATATCTGAAGAAGTGGGCGGATCAGGGAGTGTTATTGCTTAACACAGTACTTACGGTCAGAGCGCATCAGGCTAATTCGCATCAGGGAAAAGGCTGGGAACAGTTTACGGATGAAATAATCAGGGCAGTTAATGAACAGGACAGACCTGTTGTGTATTTCTTATGGGGTAAGCCTGCACAAAGTAAAATAAAGATGCTAAATAATGACAAACATCTTGTGCTTACTGCTCCTCATCCAAGTCCATTATCTGCATACAGAGGATTTTTTGGATGTAAGCATTTTAGTAAAGCTAATGATTTTTTACAAAAAAATGGATTAGAGCCAATTGACTGGCAGATTGAAAATATTTAAGCGAGTAGAAAAACTACTCGCTTATTTTTTATGGCAATGCTAATCAGATTCTATTGATAAATTTTTGTTGGCTGTTGCAAGCATTAGTTTAATTCTGTTAAGCTGGTTAACTTCGCTTGCACCAGGGTCGTAATCAACAGCTACTATATTAGCCATGGGATTTTCTTTACGGAGCTCCTTAATTACACCTTTACCAACGATATGGTTTGGCAAACATGCAAATGGCTGTGCACACACTATGTTAGGTACACCGTTTTCTATTAATTCTAACATCTCACCTGTTAAGAACCAGCCTTCACCTGTCTGATTACCAACTGAACTGATTGGTGAGGCAAGCTTTGCAAGGTGTCTGATATCGGCAGAAGGAGTGAAGTGAACGCTCTTTTTATATTCCTTGTTAGCTTCTTTGCGAAGATATTCAAGTGCCTTTATACCCATATTACAGGTTCTTGCAGTTTTCTTAGAGAAACCTAAGTACTCATATTTGAAATTTGTATTGTATAAACAGTACTGGAAGAAATCGAGCAGATCAGGCATTACAGCCTCAGCTCCTTCAGCTTCAAGTAAGTCTACTATGTAATTATTTGCAGCCGGCATGAATTTTACAAGGATTTCACCTACGATACCAACTCTCGGTTTTTTAACATCATTGATTTCTAACGCATCAAATTCTCGTATTATTTTTCTGATGTTCCTTTTGAACTCGCCTTGTGAAATTGAAGGTTTGCTAAGAGATTCGATACAAATCTTTTTCCACTTTTCATGGAGAGCATTAGCTGAACCTTCTACTTTTTCATAAGGTCTCATTCTATAGAGAACCTTCATAAATACGTCACCATAAATTACTGCCTGCATACCTTTCATAATGAGCTTAGGAGTTATCTTAAAGCCCTCATTTCTCTCGAGTCCCTGTGCACTGAGTGCGAGGACGGGAACCTGTGACATACCTGCTTTTTCAAGAGCTCTTCTTATGAAACCGACATAGTTACTTGCTCTACATCCACCACCTGTCTGGGTCATAATAACGGCTGTCTTGTTGAGGTCGTATTTACCTGATAGAAGAGAAGCCATAACCTGACCAACTACTATAAGTGAAGGATAGCAGGCGTCATTGTTGACATACTTAAGTCCTGTATCAACTGCAACTTTATCGTCAACATTCATAACTTCAAAATTGTAGCCACATGCATTTAATGCCGGTTGAAGTAAATCAAAGTGAATAGGTGACATCTGTGGACAAAGGATAGTATATTCTTCACGCATCTTTGAAGTGAATTCAACTTTTTCGATGTTTGAAGGGACTATTGTTCTACAGGTCTTGTTTTTATCTTTAACTCTTAGGGCGGAGAGAAGAGAGCGAATTCTGATTCTGGCAGCCCCTAAGTTGTTAACCTCATCAATTTTTAATACTGTATAAATCTTACCTGATTTTGTGAGTATGTCACTTACACAGTCGGTTGTAACTGCATCAAGCCCACAACCGAATGAGTTAAGCTGAATTAAATCAAGATTATCTTTTGTCTTAACGTAGTTTGCAGCCTTATATAATCTTGAATGGTACATCCACTGATCCATGACAATAAGCGGACGCTCCACTTCAGCGAGGTGAGAAATTGAATCTTCAGTAAGTACTGCGATTCCGTATGAGTTTATAAGCTCCGGAATACCATGATTGATTTCCGGGTCCACATGATACGGTCTGCCTGCTAAGACTATGCCTCGACGACCTGTTTCATCAAGATATTTAACAACTTCCTCACCTTTTTTCTTTATATCTTCACGAACAGAATTAAGTTCATCCCAGGCAGCAAAAGAGGCCTCAATTATCTCAGAAGGCTTTATATGGAATTCCTTTTCGAACTCTTCTACAAGTCGTTCTGTGATAGTATCTCTGTTTGTGAAGGACATAAAAGGATTCATGAATTTTATCTTTCCTTCAGTAATTTCTTCTACATTGTTTTTTATATTCTCTGCATAAGAAGTTACGATAGGGCAGTTGTAATGGTTGTTTGCATCTGGCGTTTCATTTCTCTCATATGGAATACATGGGTAAAAAATAAAATCAATTCCCTGCTTGAGTAAGTATGACACATGTCCATGTGCGAGTTTTGCAGGATAACATTCTGATTCACTTGGAATAGATTCAATACCAAGCTCATATATTTTACGACTTGATTCTGGCGATAATACAACTCTGAAACCAAGCTTTTTGAAAAATACTGCCCAGAATGGATAATTTTCGTACATATTTAAGACTCGTGGAATACCAACTGCACCTCTTTTAGCTTCATCAGGCTCCAATGACTCATAGTTGAATATTTTCTTATGTTTGTATTCAAATAAGTTAGGAATGTTGTCCTTGTTTTTCTCTTTTCCAATACCTTTTTCGCATCTGTTTCCTGTTACAAACTGACGTCCACCGGTAAATTTGTTGATTGTAAGTAAACAGTTGTTTGTACAGCCTTTACATCTTGCCATTGCAGTAGAGTATTGAAGGTTTAGGATTTTCTCAATTGGTAACATTGTTGTATCTGTAACACCATCGTATCTTTCGCGGGCAACTAAAGCGGCTCCAAAAGCACCCATAATACCTGCAATGTCAGGTCTGACTGCATTGCATCCTGAGATTTTTTCAAAACTTCTAAGTACAGCATCATTATAGAAAGTACCACCCTGAACAACCACCTTTTTACCAAGGTCACCAGGGTCTGTGATTTTGATAACTTTATATAAAGCATTCTTGATAACTGAGTAAGCAAGACCTGCCGAGATATCTGAAACCTGCGCACCTTCTTTTTGAGCCTGTTTTACGTTTGAATTCATAAATACAGTACATCTTGTACCAAGGTCTACAGGATTTTTTGCAAAAAGCGCTTCCTTTGCAAAATCAACTACTGAATAGTTGAGCGATTTGGCAAAAGTTTCAATAAATGAACCACATCCTGAAGAACAAGCCTCATTTAACTGGACACTGTCAACTGTACCATTCTTGATTTTGATACACTTCATATCCTGACCACCGATATCAAGGATACAGTCAACATCTGGTTCGAAGAAAGCTGCAGCATAGTAGTGGGCAACTGTTTCAACTTCACCTTCATCTAACATAAGAGCTGCTTTGATTAAAGCTTCACCATAACCGGTTGAACATGTGTGAACAATTTTTGCAGAAGCAGGGAGCTTTTCGCTAATCTCTTTCATGGCACGAATTGTAGTAGCAAGCGGGCTACCGTTGTTATTGCTGTAGAAAGAGTAGAGAAGTGAACCATCTTCTCCCACCAAAGCTACCTTCGTAGTGGTTGAACCTGCATCGATACCAAGGAAACAGTCACCTTCATATGTAGATAAATCATCGGTAGCAACCTTGTTTTCGTTATGTCTTTCTATGAATTCATCATATTCTTTCTGTGATGAAAAGAGTGAATCCATACGTTTGATTTCAAATTCCATCTTTATACCTGTTGTAAGGTCATCTATCAATTTGCTGATTAAAACAGCATTTTCGCATTTGTGATTAAGAGCTGCACCTGTAGCTGCGAATAAATGAGAATGTTCAGGTGCAATAATTTGTTCGTCGGTTAACTTAAGAGTCCTAATAAACGCATTCTTAAGCTCCGGAAGAAAGTGAAGTGGTCCTCCAAGGAATGCAACGTTACCTCTTATAGGTTTACCGCAGGCAAGTCCGCTGATTGTCTGATTTACAACGGCCTGAAAAATAGAAGCAGACAAGTCTTCTTTTGTAGCTCCGTCGTTGATAAGTGGTTGAATATCAGTTTTTGCAAATACGCCACATCTGGCTGCAATAGGGTATATCGCTTTGTAATTTTTGGCATACTCATTAAGACCAGTTGCATCTGTCTGAAGAAGTGATGCCATCTGGTCGATAAATGAACCTGTACCACCGGCACAGATACCGTTCATTCTCTGTTCAACACCGTTAGTGAAATAGATAATCTTTGCATCTTCACCACCAAGCTCAATAGCTACGTCAGTCTGAGGTGCATAATCATTAAGAGCAGTAGAAACTGCAACAACCTCCTGAACAAATGGTATATTAAGATGTTTTGATAATGTAAGACCACCTGAACCGGTAATCATTGGATAAAGATTAGCTTCTCCTGTAATCTCGAACCCTCTCTTAAGGAGCATCGCAAGCGTTTCCTGAATGTTTGCGTAATGTCTTTCATAATCTGAAAAAATAATATTATTTTTTTCATCTAATATAGCTACTTTAACGGTAGTAGAGCCTATATCGATACCTAATGCATAGTTTTTATACATGATAAACCTCACTTTATATATACATTTGATTAACAAACTAGGTGTCTGTTTTTTGACAGACGACTAATTATTATATTACACAATTTGACAAATTTCAACTAAAAAGCACACATAGACCTTACATATATATACCCATAAGTGTTTGACAAATGAACCCTAAAAACATATAATTGATTTTGATTAGTTTTTTGTAGGAAAGGAATAGTTATAGATGAATATATTATCAAAGCTTGAGCGAAAGTATGGTAAGTATGCGATTAAAAACTTAATGATGTATATGATAATTGGATATGCAGTTATGTGGATGATTATGAGTTTTAATGCTACGTTTTATTATAAGTATTTAATCCCTGATGTGTCGCTGATATTAAAAGGGCAGGTATGGCGTATAATTACAATGATTTTTATGCCGCCATCAATGTCAGATAATATTCTCTTTTTGGCAATTAATTTATATTTCTTATATTTTATAGGGAATGTTATAAGGAATATGTGGGGAGAGTTCACTCTTAATCTGATTTATTTTTCAGGAATTCTTCTTCATATAGTTATGATGTTTGTATTGTATGCATTTGGTATAAATATTGTTATGGCACCATTTAATGTAGCTGGTGGAACAGTGGCTGGAGATATGGGAACAATCTATGGTTCTTACTATCTGATTATGGCAATGTTTATGCTTGTAGGTATGTGTAATGGTGATGCAATTGTACTGTTGTTCTTTATTATTCCGCTTAAGATGAGATGGCTGGCATATGTAACAATGGGACTTTTGGGAGCTACAGTTGTATTTGGTTTTGGTTATCATTTCAGAATATTTACAGACGGAGATTTTTTTGTGGGATTATTTAAATGCGGTGTCTATCCAGGAATAGTCCCGGCAGTATCGGCAATAATATCGATTGTATTGTTTTTTATCTTCTTTTACCTCTGTAGTGGATATCATGTTCCACGCTCGGTTAAGAAGAGACAAAATAATTATGATAAAAAAATTAAACAGGCTGAAATTAAGTCTAGAGTGCACAAGTGCGCTGTATGCGGAAGAACAAATGAAGATGATCCAACTCTTACATTTAGATTCTGTTCTAAATGTAACGGCACATATGAATATTGCCAGGATCACTTATTTACGCATGAACATATTAAGTAAAAGGAGTCACTATTATGGAAAAGAAAACATTTGTTACACTGGATAAGTTAAAGGAAATTGAAAAGACCTACCCAACACCTTATCATTTATATGATGAAAAGGGAATCAGAGAAAATGCATTAAAGCTTAACAAAGCTTTTTCCTGGAATAAGGGTTTTAAAGAATATTTTGCAATTAAGGCTACTCCAAATCCATTTATCTTAAAGATTTTAAAGGAATGTGGTTGTGGTGTTGACTGTTCATCTTACACAGAACTTATGATGGCAGACAAGCTTGGCTATACGGGGGATGAGATTATGTTCTCATCAAACGCTACACCTGCAAAGGAATTTGTATACGCAAAACAGCTTGGAGCACAGATTAATCTTGATGATTTTACACACATTAAGTTTATTGAAGAACAGGCTGGAGGTCTTCCGGACACAGTATGCTTAAGATACAATCCGGGTGGAACTTTTAAGATTAGCACAACTATTATGGATAATCCTGGGGATGCTAAGTATGGTTTGACACATGACCAGCTTATCGAAGCATACAAGATTCTTAAGGATAAGGGTGTTAAGAAGTTTGGTCTTCACGCATTCCTTGCAAGTAACACAGTAACTAACGAATATTATCCTACACTTGCCAAGGTACTGTTTGAGGTAGCAGTAGAAGTTAAGGAAAAATGTGGTGTTGAACTTTCGTTCATCAATTTATCAGGTGGAGTAGGTGTTCCATATACACCTGACAAAGAGCCTAATGACATTATGGTAATTGGTGAGGGAGTAAGAAAGGTATTCGAAGAAGTTTTAGTTCCGGCAGGACTTGGAGATGTTGCTATTTATACAGAACTTGGACGTTTTATGTTAGCTCCTTACGGATGTCTTGTAACTAAGGCAGTACATGAAAAGCATATCTACAAAGAATATATTGGACTTGATGCTTGTGCAGTTAACCTTATGAGACCAGCTATGTATGGTGCTTATCATCATATTACAGTAATGGGCAAAGAGAATGAGCCATGTGACCACAAGTATGATATTACAGGTTCTCTTTGCGAGAATAATGATAAGTTTGCAATTGACACAATGTTACCAAAGATTGATATAGGTGATTTTCTTGTTATTCATGACACAGGTGCACATGGTTTTGCGATGGGTTACAATTACAACGGAAAGCTTAAGTCAGCAGAACTTCTTCTCAAGGAAAACGGCGACGTTGAAATGATTAGAAGAGCAGAAACACCGGAAGATTATTTTGCAACATTCGATTTCTGCGATATTTTAAAATAAAGCGAGAGGTTTGGTATAATGATAAAAGCAATTCAGGATATTACAAAAGGCAACAACTTAGAAAAAAGCCTTCCGGAATATGCAAATTATATGATGGACTGTTACAATCAGGCTGCTCATATAAGGTTTGTAATGAATTATTATACATACTATGAGATTCTTTCTGAATATGATGGTCGTGGTAAAGAAGACATAAAGGAAATAGTTGATGAGCTTAATAAGCTTGTTAACAAAACAATCTTAAAAGTATGTGTCGGTGAAGAATTTGAAAGTGTAGTAAAAGAGATATCAGATATCAGAAATAAAGTCATTGAAAAAATGCATATCTTAACGACATATGTAGATAGTTTTTCAATATATGAGCATGTGCTGAATCGTGTTGAAAACAGATTCAGTGATAAAACTCTTCCTGATGGTTACTCAGATGAAGAGATGACCAGAAAAATAATGAGTTATATTATTTCTGATGAAGACAATGTGGTTATTAACGCTAAGATTACACAGATAATTGCTGAGTTGCCAATAAGAATGGTAAAGAATAAGTTTTATGAATACGTTAATGAAGGAATTAATGTATATGAGACTGCAGGAAAAGACAGCTTTGACGAATTCATTTATTTGCTTAGAACAGTAGCGCTTCTTGATACACCAACAGGGTTCGAAGAAGAATTCGGTGATCTTAATGTTATTTTAAATGAATTATCATCAGTTAGATTTTCTGATATTACCAGTGAGGCCTATAAGAAGTTAGTTGATAAGCTTAATTTTGTTGCTGATATGGCACATGAATTGTCAGATATGTATGTGATGATAGCTGAACTTGTCAACGCACTTTATTCTGTTTGTCTTACATCGCCATACGTGACAGCGAATGAAGATGTAGACGTATGTAAGACAATTGATACAGCTATCTATAACCTGTTTATGAATAATGAGAATAGCACAGTCACAGAAGATGTTGAAGATTTGATGATAAAGCTTGAGGGACGTCCTGAGAGAATTATGGAAAAATATCAGGAAGCAGAATTTGCGCTTGAGACGGTTAAGGCTCAGTATATGGGTATGGCAGAAAGCATTATGTGTAATCACATTTATGAATCATTGTTTGTATGTCAGAAACTTGCTTCAAGCAGTCTGTTTATGGAATTAATAGAATCGGATGAAGATAACACATTAGAGACAGGCTATTTTAGAGAAAAGAGAGATAAACTTATTGAGGATATGGCTGTATCCTTTAAGGAAAATGATAAGATGGTGAACAGAGCGATTATGGCAACTGTATTGGCATCACTTCCTGTATTCTTCAACAATATGACTGAAATCAAAGATTATGTAATGGCATCCCTTGACAGTTGCCGTGATGAAGCAGAAAAAACAGCCTGCATTGAAATTGTTAATACGATAATGGAGAGTTAATCTATGGAATGGTATGATGGACTTTATGTTGGGAAAAATATACAATCGAATAAAAAGTCTGTTATCAGAAAAATAAAAAGGCATAAGTTTGTTCCAGGCGTGTATGTGCTTACACTGCCTGCGAATGAGCAAAATGTTCTTGATATATATCCAAGCTATGTATTGACTCAGAAATACTATCAGAAACAGTCACTCTATGTGGTTGGAATTGCAAAGGGAATGAGCGAGGCAAAAGACGTTATGTGCCAGCTTGTAATGGAAGCATTATCAAAAACCGGTTCATGCAAAGTGGCTGGATTAGTACAGAATAATAAGGAGTAAGTATGATACATATTTTGTTATTATTGCTAAAAATAGTTGGTATAATACTAATCAGCATACTTGCTCTGATTCTTTTGCTGGCAGTATGTATACTGTTTGTACCAATTAGATATAATGGATATTTTGAAAAATATGACAAAACAAATGGTTATATAAAGATTCATTACTTGCTTCATGCAATAACAATATTTGTAAAATATGATGCAGGAGAAATAGAATCGTATGTAAAAATATTGGGGTTCAGGCTAAAAAGAAGACAGAAAAAACATTCAGTTAAAGCTTCTAAAAATCCGGAAGTGAACAATACATCTGTAAAATCAGAAATACAAGATAAAAAAATCCAGACTGCAGACATAAAAGAAAATCATCATTTGCAAGATAGCAAGAATGACAAGCAGGATAAGAAAGCCGGAAAAAGACATATTCCTAATCCGTTCAGAATGATTAAAAATCTGATAAATAAAATAAAGAAAATCAATGAAAAACGAAAGAAAATAATAGAATTTCTTAAAGATGAGAATACTAAATTAGCGTTTAAATCCTCGAAGAAGGAATTGATTTTTTTATTAAAAAAGTTATTGCCAAGAAGGTTGAAGGTGGATGTAAAATTTGGATTTGATGATCCGGCTGATACAGGATATGTTCTTGGAGTTATCAATATTTTTTACAAAATCAGAAGTAAAATGAATATTTATCCTGACTTTAACAACAAAGTGTTTGAAGGAAATGTTAAGGGTAGTGGTCATATCAGACTGATTTATCCTTTGGTGTCCTTTGTTAAATTATGGAAAAATCTAAATGTTAAGAATACTCTTGAAAGAGTTAAACAAATATAATGTATTAGAAAGGAAGTAGTTATTATGGCAGACAATACTTTTGATAACACAGTGGAATCATTATTTAAAGGAATGGAGAATTTTATCAGCAGTAAAACGGTTGTAGGGGATTCAATTAAGGTGGATGACAGTACAATGATTTTACCGTTGGTTGAAGTTTCTTTTGGAGTTGGAGCAGGTGCTTCAAAGGAAGAAAAGAGGAATAACAGTGGCGGTGGTATGGGTGGAAAGATGAGCCCAAGCGCTGTTTTGGTTATTAAAGATGGAGTTCCTAAATTAGTGAACATTAAGGAGCAGAGTGGTCTTACAAAAATTCTTGATATGGTTCCTGATTTTATCGACAGATTTACAGGTAACAAAGGCGAAGAGAACAAAGAAGATGACATTATAGTTGAAGGATAAGATAAATAAATGCAAAACAGAAGTATTGAGATAAAAGGTGTAAATAAATCTGAAGCATACAGATATATGGGTTTTAAAGGGACAGAGCCTGATGAAACAATAAAGACGATAATCGATAAATGTGAGGAAGATATTCTGAAGGTTATGCGACCTAAGTTTGTGTATGAAGCATTTGATATTTCGGTAGAAGAAGACTGTGTGACTCTGGAGGGAACAACTCTTAAACTGCAGGGTAATTCTATCAAAGAGCATTTGAAAGATTGTGAAAAAGCAATTGTTATGTGTGCCACATTGTCTGCAGAGATTGACAAGCTTATCAGACAGAACGAGGTTGGAAATATATTTAATGCCATGGTACTTGATGCACTTGCCAATGCTGCAATTGAGCAGGTATGTGATGCGGCAGAATTATTTATGAGTGCTGATTATCCTGAGTACAACCGAACCTGGAGATTTGGGGTCGGATATGGAGATTTTCCGTTGGATACACAAAAGGATTTTTTGAATATTCTAAGTGCTTCGAAGCTTGTGGGAGTTTGTGCCACTGATAGTTCGATATTGACACCGAGAAAATCAGTTACATGTGTTGTAGGACTTAGTAAAAGAGATGTACAGTCAAGTTCTTCTTGCCAAAGCTGTAATTTTAAAGACAAATGTGCAATAAGTAAAGAAGGAGGAAGCTGTGGTGGCAGATAATATTTTTGAAAAAGATTTTGTTATTTTAGACGGTGCGATGGGAACAATACTCCAGAGTAGAGGTCTTAAAATAGGTGGAATTCCTGAGGTTATGAATATTACTAACCCTGAAGTGGTTACTGATATTCACAAAGAATATGTGAGTGCCGGAAGTAATATTGTATATACGAATACTTTTGGGGCAAACAGATACAAAATGAAAGACTGCGGATATTCAGTTGAAGAATTAATTGGTGCGGCAGTATCAAATGCCAAGAAAGCCTGTGAAGGAAAAGAATCAATAGTTGCTCTTGACATAGGACCTATAGGTCAGCTATTAGAACCGACAGGAAACTTAAGCTTTGAAGAAGCATATGATATGTTTAAGCAGGAAATACTGGCAGGGAGTGAAGCAGATGTTATTGTGTTTGAAACCATGACAGATTTGCTGGAGATAAAAGCGGGTGTGCTTGCGGCTAAGGAAAATTCCGACAAGCCTGTTATCTGTACTATGACATTTGAAGAAAATATGCGTACATTTACAGGTTGTAGCATATCTGCAATGGCGTTAACTCTTGAAGGGTTAGGGGTCGATGCGATAGGCGTTAACTGTTCACTTGGTCCAAAAGAGTTATATGGTGTAGTGAAAGAAATGTCAAAATGGACAAGACTCCCTCTTGTGGTAAAAGCGAATGCTGGTCTTCCTGACCCACTTACCGGTGAATATAACATTTCACCTGCAGAGTTTGCAGAATATATGGAAAAAATGTTGGATTTTGGGGTTAAATATATCGGCGGATGCTGTGGTACAAGCCCGGAGTATATTAAAGAGCTTTGCACTATTGTTAATAATAGAAAATATAATAAGCCACAGGTCAATATAGAAGCTGCAGTTTGTTCATCAACAGAAACTGTTGTAATAAATAGTCCAAGAATCATTGGCGAAAGAATAAATCCTACAGGCAAGAAAAAGTTCAAGGAAGCATTACTGGCAAATGATTTAGACTATATTTTAAATCAGGCAGTAGAGCAGGTTTCCGGCGGTGCAGAGATTCTCGATGTAAATGTCGGACTTCCGGGAATTGATGAAAAATCTATGATGGTAAAGGCAATAAAAGGAGTTCAAAGCATAGTAGAAGCTCCGCTTCAGATAGATTCGACTATACCAGAGGTGTTAGAAGCGGCACTTAGAGTATATAACGGAAAACCGATTGTTAATTCTGTAAACGGTGAAGAAAAATCATTGAATTCTGTTTTACCATTGGTTAAAAAGTATGGTGCTGCTGTTGTAGGTCTTACGCTAGATGAGGGTGGAATACCGAAGAAAGCAGAGGACAGAGTTAAGATTGCTAGAAGAATATTAGATAGGGCATTATCGCTTGGGATTCCAAAAGAAAATGTATTTATAGATTGTTTAACACTTACCGCTTCGGCAGAGCAGGAGGGTGTTGTAGAGACTTTGAAGGCTGTCAATACGGTAAAAAATGAATTGGGATTAAAAACCGTATTAGGTGTATCAAACATATCATTCGGACTTCCAAACAGAGAACTTGTAAATCATACATTCCTGACTCTGGCAATGGAAAATGGTCTCGATTTACCAATTATCAATCCCAATATTGCCTCCATGACAGGAAGTGTGAGAGCATACAGACTGTTAAAGGGCATAGACAAGAATTCTAAAGAATATATAGAAGCATATGTGAGTATGTCAGCGGGGCAAAGTTCCGCTGTAAAGCAAAATGATAAACCAGTCAATATGGATTTGGCATATGCGATAGCTAACGGACTGAAAAAAGACGGAGCCAGAATTACAGAAGAATTGCTTAAGACAAAACCTTCAATGGAAATCGTGAATGAGATTCTTATACCTGCACTTGATGATGCAGGAGCTAAGTTTGAGACCGGTAAGATTTTTTTACCACAGTTGATATTATCAGCTGAGGTGGCACAGGCGGCTTTTGCTGTAATAAAGGATGATATTGCAAAAAAAGGAACGCAGAGTGTAGAAAAAGGTAAAGTAGTCCTTGCAACTGTAAAAGGTGATATCCATGATATTGGAAAAAATATTGTAAAAGTATTATTAGAAAATTATGGATACAAGGTAATTGACCTTGGAAAAGACGTGGATTATATGGATGTGGTAAATGCAGCTATAGAGCATAAAGTTAAGCTTGTTGGTTTGTCGGCACTTATGACTACAACTCTTGTATCCATGAAAGAAACAATTGAATTATTAAGACAACATAACGTGGACTGTAAAGTAGTAGTAGGTGGCGCAGTTCTTACTGAGTCATATGCAAAAGAAATTGGTGCAGACTATTATGCAAAAGACGCAAAAGAAACTGTTGATATAGCAAAAAAGGTGTACGGCTAAGCCGTACACCTTAAATTTTAGAATTTAGAATTAAGCTCTTTCAACTAATCCTGATCTTAAGCAAGAAGTACAAACATACATCTTCTTTGTAGTTCCGTTAACGTTTGCCTTTACAGACTTAACATTCGCCTTCCACATCTTATTTGATCTTCTATGGGAATGGCTCACCGCATTACCGAAATGAGCGCCCTTATTACAAATTTCACATTTAGCCATTAATAACACCTCCTTAGCATATGGTCATTATTGACCTAACACGATAAACATTCTAACAGATAACAAATATTTTTGCAAGTCTTTTTTTACAATAATTATATTTCATTTTTTTTATGTTTGTGATATACTATCTGTACGATTGTGCTTTTGCCTATTACACAGTAGGCGGATAGGAGGTAAATATGAAAGGAAAGTTAGAATCAGGACTCGGTGAGGTATTCATTGAGAGTAGCGTATTAGCTAGATGTGCAGGACTTTCAGCAGTAGAATGTTTTGGTGTTGTCGGTATGGCAGCCGTTAGTATGACTGATGGACTTGTGAAATTACTTAAAAGAGAAAGTCTGACTAAAGGAGTAAATGTCATTGTAGACGAAGATAACAATGTTAATATTGATTTTCATATTATAGTAGCATATGGTGTAAGTATATCAGCAGTATCTGAAGCACTTACAGAGAATGTAAAGTATGCAGTAGAGACATTTTCAGGTTTGACTGTTAAGAAGATTAACATATACGTTGAAGGTGTTCGTGTTATAGATTAGTTTTAGGAGGATTAAATCGTGATTACAAATATTGACGCTAAAACATTTCAAAAGATGTTTTTAGCAGGCGCTAAGAATCTTGAAGCAAAAAAAGAATGGATTAACGAATTAAATGTTTTCCCGGTACCGGATGGTGATACAGGTACTAATATGACTATGACTATAATGTCAGCAGCTAAAGAAGCAGGTGCTGTAGAAGATGTGACATTGTCATCACTTGCTAAGGCTATCTCTACAGGATCTTTAAGAGGTGCAAGAGGTAACTCTGGTGTTATCCTTTCACAGTTGTTTAGAGGATTTACTAAGGAGATTAGCGATTGCCAGACTATTGATGCTGTTGTACTTGCAAACGCATGCCAGAGAGCAACTGAAACTGCTTACAAAGCGGTTATGAAACCTAAGGAAGGTACAATTTTAACAGTTGCCAAGGGGATGTCCGATAAAGCTATGGAAATCGTTAAATCGACTGATGATTTAGAAGTTATGATTTCTGCTATAATTGAACATGGTGATTATGTATTGAGCCAGACACCTGAGATGCTTCCTGTGTTAAAGCAGGCTGGTGTTGTTGACTCTGGCGGACAGGGACTTATGCAGGTTCTTAAGGGAGCTTTTGATGCTTTCCTGGGCAAGGAAATTGATTTATCTATGGATATAGCTCCTTCGTCAAAGGTTGCTATGTCAGATGTCGAGGTTGAAGAAGTTGATATCAAGTTTGGATATTGTACAGAGTTCATCGTTATGCTCGAGAAAGAATTCACTATGAATGACGAGAAAGAATTTAAATCATATTTAGAATCAATAGGTGATTCGATAGTATGTGTTGCTGATGATGAAATAGTAAAGATTCATGTTCATACAAACGATCCGGGTCTTGCTATTCAGAAGGCATTAACATATGGTCAGCTTACTCGTATGAAGATTGACAATATGAGAGAAGAACATCATGAAAGAGTTGTTAATCAGGCTGAGAAAGAAGCCGCTAAGAAGGCAGCCGAGGAAGTGAAAGCTAATGAGCCTAAAAAACATTCAGGATTTATCGCTGTTTCTATTGGTGAAGGAATGAATGAGATATTTAAGGGACTTGGTGTTGACTACATAATCGAAGGTGGTCAGACTATGAATCCGAGTACTGAAGATATGCTTAACGCTATAGATAAGGTAAATGCAGAGAATATATATATTTTACCTAATAATAAGAACATTATTCTGGCGGCAGAGCAGGCAAAGAGCCTTGTAGAAGAGAAGAATATCGTTGTTATTCCTTCAAAGACAGTGGCACAGGGGATAACAGCAGTTATCAACTACGTTCAGGATGCACCTGTAGATGAGAATACTGAGAGAATGATTGAAGAAATGTCCAGAGTTAAGACAGGACAGGTAACATATGCAGTACGAGATACCATTATTGATGACAAAGAGATTAAGATGGGGAATATTATGGGTATTGCAGATCAGGGTATTGTAGCAGTTGGTACAGATATTATGAGTACAACTATGGATATGGTAGATGTGATGATTGATGAGGATTCAGAAATCGTAAGTGTTTATTATGGTAGTGATGTTACACAAGAAGATGCAGAGAATATTGTAGCTGCAATTGAGGACAAGTATCCTGATGTGGAAGTTGAGATGAATATGGGTGGACAGCCAATTTATTATTACGTAATTTCAGTAGAATAAGGATTAACATAATGAGTGATAAGAAGAATAAATTGATTGCATATTTAGGCATCCCGGCACTAATATATGTTGCTATGGAAGTCTTCTATATACTATCAAATGTAGAATACGCAAGAATACCTTGGATTCCCGGATTTATATTCTGCTTAATTATTTTGTTTGCAATATTTTATCTGATAAATGGATTTATAGGTAATACTTATTATACAACGGTCATTGTATCAATATTTATATTTATATTATTGGTAGTTGACCAGATGAAAATAGCACTTTCAAATGATCCGGTGTTTCTTAATGATATTTTATTTCTGAATAGTACCGGTACAATGATGGATATCTTAAGAGTCTCTATATGGGGAATTATTGTAAGATATGCATTGCTGGTAGTGCTGTTGATTGTAGCTTTTGTGTATATTACAAGGTTAGCTAAGATTTTTTGCGTTAAAAGGTTTAGTGTTAAGCATAGGCTGCTACAGGTATTTTTACCATTAATATTATTTGTGACTATGTTTTTACCTTTCAAAAGTGTAACGGATCCTTTTATGATTATATTTTTCAATATTGAAGGTCGTCAGGACAGCTATGCCACAACTAATATGGGATATTATTTTAAGTTTGGTTTTTTATCAGGAATATATGGAAACTATATAGAAAACAGACTTGTTGTTCCTGATGATTATGATAATAATGAACTTGTTGATGTGTTACAGGATGTGGATATATCCAATGAGGATACAGGTGGATTTGGACAACCTAATATAATGATGATTTTTTCAGAATCATTCTGGGATATTGATTGTATAAGTGAACAGGTTAAGTTCAATAAAGAAGTTGCACCGAATTTTAAAAAGCTTAGTCGTCAGGGCAAATTAATTAATATGATTTCGCCATCATATGGAGGAATATCAGCTAATGTTGAGTACGAGATGCTTACAAGCGGAAGCATAAAGTTCTTCTCAAGAGGTTACATTCCATATATGCAGCTTTACAGGGATGAAAAGTACTATAATTCGCCAAGTGTAATTAAGGAGCTTAGGAATAACGGATATATGACACACCTTACTTCTACGTGGGAGCCATCTCTGTTTAATTGCCAAAAGGTATATGAATATATGGGTGTGGATAAGGTTGAGTATGATATTGATTTGGAAGATTCATACAAAAAAGGTGGACGAATCAGCGATGAGTATGTTGCAGAACATGTGAAGGACGTGTTTGATAACAAAGAGAAAGGGGAAAAGCTTTTTTATATGGTTATGACAGCTCAGGCGCATATGCCTTTTCCAAAGGATAAGTATAAAAAAGATGAATATGATATAGAGATTGAAGAAAGTAACTTATCAGGAGAAGAAGAGGATACAATACGATGTTATGCTCAGGGTGTGTATGATGCTGATAAGCAACTTAAGATGTTGTATGATTATATTCAGACATTAGATGAACCTACATTGCTTATTTTTTATGGAGATCACTTACCTTATCTTAAAACGGAGAGCAGTGATGACATCACTAAGCACTTAGATTATTTCAATACAGAAGATGATATTTTGAATTATTACAGAAGATACAACACTCAGTGTCTGATACTTAGTAATTATCTTGAGGATTCAGATTACATAACAAAAGACACTGATTATCTTGGTCCGGATATGATAATGCCATATGTTCTTAACAAGATGGATATTAAGGTATCGAACTATTATAAATGGTTATACACAATGAGACATTTTTTACCATCTTCGAATTTATCAGTATCTATCGATAATGATGGAAAATTGTATGATACTAGTCTGTTAGAGGGAAAGATGAAGGAATGTTTTGATTTAAGAAATAAAATGAACTGGAAACAATTTATTGCAGTTGAATAGTTTTTGCTGGCAGAAGAGTCTGCCAGCTTTTTTAATGTCATAATTCACAATAATATTGTGCTAATATTACATGGATATATTTTGAGTTTGTATATAGTTAACAAAAATGTAATAAATATATTGGTTAATATAGATAATTTTCACAAGAAATGATACAATGATTTTCATAAGAAAAAGAAGATTTCAAAAAAGAAAGGAGTTTTTTTATGAACAAAAAATGAAAAAATTAATGTCGTTATTTTTGACATTAGCTATGGTACTTAGTACTATTGCAGTTCCAGATACGACAGCACACGCAAAGGATTACGATGCGTCAGGCGGACTCAATGTATACTTTAAGTATACAGGAACAGAAGAGGGAGTGTGGACACAACCACTGTTAAATGCATGGACGGTTACCGGCACTACAGCAGTAGATGGCAGCGCATTAGAATATGCTCCAGTTGAAGCTTGGAAAGGGACTAACGCTTCTGCACCTACTTATCCTGCTATGGCAGAAGGTGAAGATGGCTGGTTCTCAGCAAAGGTGACAGGTGCAACACTTCAGGGAATTGATTTTGTTTTCGCTGCGAGCGATTCACAGGCACTTGAAGCTAAGGATATTAAAGATTTCAAGGCATTGGCTGTCGATGCAACAGCTATCTATTACACATATGATGGAACTACATTAAAAGCATTTTCCAATAGTGGATGTGCAGAAACTGATTTATTAACTTTTGATCCAAGTATTAATTTACATTTTGTAAATGCATTTGATTGGTCTATTGTAAAAGTAAATTATTGGGGAAATATATCATCATCTGAAGCAGCATCACAGACAGCTATTGAAGCAGACAGTAATGGATATTATTCAATCAATATTATTCCTTCTAATACTTCAGATTCAGGATTCCAGTTTTATCCAAATGATGGTACTTCAGATGTTTGGTCAAAGGCTTACAAACTTCAGAACTGCTTCCCTGATGATGTGAAAGATCTTTGGGTTGTACCTCAAGGAGATGGCGAGAAGAATTTCGCTATATTTATTAAACCTACAGCTTTCTCTATTGAAGGATCTAGTGTAGTGGCACCAGGAAAAACAGTTGACTTAAAACTTACTGCTACACCGGAAGAACCATTTACAGGTTTTACAGATGCTGTATGGACATCATCAGATGAGGAAGTTGCAACCGTAGATGCAACAGGAAAAGTCACTACAATTAAAGATGGTGAGGTAACAATTACAGCTACATCCAAAGTAGATGAAACTGTAAAAGCACAGAAGACAATTACTGTTCAGGACATAAAAGTAACTGAGGTTGTACTTAATAAAACTGAGTTGACTATGTCAAAAGGAATGAAGACATCACTTACAGCGATAGTTACACCTGAAAATGCCAACGATACAAGTGTTACATGGACATCGTCAGATGAGGAAATAGTATCAGTTGTTGATGGAATTGTTAATGCTTTAGCGGCAGGTACTGCTACAATTAAAGCACAGGCAAATGACGGTTCCGGAAAATATGCTGAATGTACTGTAACAGTTAATGATAAGGACACAGTTAAAGTTTCAAGCATTACATTATCGGGTGTAGATAATAAATTGATTGCAGGTGAAACAGTAGCTTTAGCTACTACAGTTTTACCTGAAAACTCTGAATTCACAGAAGTAAAATATACTTCAAGTGATGAGAGTGTCGCAACTGTTGATGCAGAAGGTAAAGTTACAGCAGTATCAGTAGGTAGTGCAGTTATTACGGCAACAACAGATAATATGGCAGATGATTCGGGTGATGGTACACCTGTCGGAACTATTACAGTTACAGTTGGAGACACATTTACTCTTAGAGGCGAGGCAATAGGTTGGAATACAAATATTGATTATGCATTCAGATATGTTGCAGCTGACAAGATGAAAATAGCGAAAAAATTAACTCTCAAAAAGGGCTATTATTCATTTCAGGGTGCTACTGATGGATGGTCAAAAAAAGTTGGCAATGGTAAAACTTATGAAATCTATGTAAATAATGAAACAGAGGCTGAGGTAGTTATTGAATTTACTTCTGATCCAACAGAATCGGCTGCAGTAATTAAATTCACAGGAACAAATGAAGACGATATTACAACTGAAATACCAGAAGTAAAAGAGATATACACAGTTGTAGGAAATGTTAAAGGCGAAGCTTGGGACTGGTTCTCAAATGATAAGTTAATGACAGCTAACGAAGATGGATCGTATGAATATATCTGGCCTGATATTGAAGCTGGAAAGACATATACTTATCAGTTAGCAAAAGATGGAGCAACATTTGGATATAAATATCAGATTGTAAATCCTGAAACATCAGGTGATTTTTCATACACAGCTACTGCAAGAGGTGCATTAAAAATCACATACAATCCTACGGCAGAAAGCAAGTTTTCTCAGGAATTTATTCTGGGAGTTACAGCTGTAGAAATCAAAAATCCTCCTGAAAAAATCACAGTTGGTGAATTTGCAGATTTATCTGTGGAAGTAACTCCTACAGATGCTGTAAACAAAAAAGTGACTTGGGATTCTTCAGATAAAACAGTTGCAACAATCGATGAAAATGGTAAAGTTACAGCTTTAAAATCAGGAACAACTGAAATTACCGTAACTTCTGAAGACGGAAGTTTTACAGATACATGTACAATTACAGTAGAACCAAAGAAATATACAGTAACATTCAAAGATGGAGAAACAGTAGCAAAAACAGAAGTTATTGAAGAGGGTAAATCAGCAACAGCACCAGCTCTTACAAAGGAAGGTTATACATTATCTTGGGACAAAGCTTTTACCAATATTAAAGAGGATACTGTGGTTAATGCAATTTGGACAGAAGTATTACCAGATCAGTTTATAGTTAAGTTTGATAAGAATGGTGGAAAAGTATCGCACCCACAAGAAAAGTTTGAGCATAGCAAAAAACTTGGAAAACTCCCAACATCAAAAAGAGCCAAATATACATTTGCAGGATGGTATACAGCTAAAAGAGGTGGGGAGCTTGTAACTTCTAACACAGTTGTAAAGAATAATATGACATTATATGCTCATTGGAAGAAAGTTAAAGTTCATAAGACAAAGGTAATAAGTAAGAGAACAACAAAAAATTATATATATGTCAATGTTAAGAAAGTTACAGGTGCTGCCGGCTACGAGCTTAAATGTTACAGAAATGGAAGACTTTACAAAACAGTACAAAAAAGATCTGAAAAACTAAGTGTTGTGGCATCAAAGAAGGGAAGATACTTAATAAGAGTTCGAGCATTTAAGAAAGATTCTATGAATAAGAAGGTATATGGTATGTATTCTTCAGGAATTAATATAATTAAGTAAAAAAATACCCCGGTCATAACGACCGGGGTCCTTTTTATGGGTTCTGCATTAATTTGTTAACCCAAAGTTCATAGTATTGTGGCTTCATATGTATTCCGTCTGTAGTAGACTCAGCTACCAGTGCATGATTCTCATCATCAAAGCAAGGATTTAAATTAATGTATTTAATATTTTTACCATTCGCATAAGTCTTAATTACTTTGTTGTAAGCATTAACTCTGGCATTATTTTCTAATGGTTCGCTATCACTGTGTTCCTGTGACACATGAATAATTGACTGAATATAAATAGTGGCATCAGGTTGCCTCTTAGCAATACCATCAACTACATTTTTGTATTCTTCATAGAAAACATCTTCGCTTGGCCAGTTAAGCTCATTAACTCCAAGACTTAGATAAATTCTTTTATATTTCTTCTTCTCAAGAGCCTGAAAAATTGTAAGTGTTTCACCATCTAAATTGATGAATGCATCGCTTTGTGCAGTCTTTACATTAAGTCCAACCTTTGAATAAAATGTAGCCCAGTTAGGTAATTTGGAATAGAGTAATAAGCCCTCTGTTCTTGAATCACCAATAAAAAGTGAATCCTTAAAAAATTCTGCCATATCTTCATCTCCGGCGAATATCGTCTCTGTAGGAGCGGTAGTTGATGACTCATTGTTAGGCTTTTTATTTTTTTTCTTTGTTGTATTCTCTGATTCTGTGGATTGTTCATCTGTATTCTCTTTAGTGGTCTTTTCTTTAGTGGTCTTTTCCTTAGTTGTAAGCTTTAATAATGTATCTTCTTTCTTAGATGTGTCTTTAAGCTGCGAGCCGGATGTGCTCTTTTGGCCTCCGGAATTGTCAGAAAAATGAAATGCCCGCGGCACTATGAAAAACACAACAATTACAAATGTTATAAATACTGTCGTAATCAGTTTGATACGAGTACTTGTAGTCGAATTCCTCATCACATAAATCTCCCTTTTAAATGCTTTTAAACTATGTTATCATTAAAAAATATTAAATGCAATAAAATTTTGGAGAGATATAAAATGGATATATATAGAATTAAAGGAATAGGAGAAAAGACAGGGGTCAAACTTAACAAATTAGGCATCTATAACACGGATGATATTGTCACATATTATCCCAGAAATTACGATATATATGAACAAC
>JBGVIE010000072.1:0-40951 GCA_045122895.1 Lachnospiraceae bacterium | reverse complement strand
TTCTACACAATGAATATAGTCTACAACTGCGCTACTTGGATTTCTAGTAACTGACCTTTCGAATGTGTCACCATGAGATGCTACAACCGCTATATTACTAGAATAACTATATGAACCAGTATTATAATCATATTTTGCAGTAAAAATATTGCAATATAATTTCGAATAACTTTTACTTATCATACTTGTTTTTGCTTTTGAAGATGTACCTGTTGCCGTATAAGTAGCAGCAGCAGTTGTTAGGCTATCATTATAAGTATTTTTATTCCTAACTTTTACAGACTTTGATACCGTTGTCGCATAAGCTGCAGAACACAATGTCATCGACATTAATGCAACAATAACAAATGATCTAATTAAACATTTCTTTTCATATTATAAACCTTTCCCTTTGTATATATTTACTTTATATATATTTGTTTTTTGTTAAGATTACCATACGTAGGCTCAGAAGTCAAGAACTTTATGGACAAGTTTCAACATTTAACAAATTCCTGTATGACAAATCTATTGCGAACGCACCTATTGGTGCAGTCAGCACAATTGCGAGTACTGCTACTGTTAATACAGTTTCACCGCAGCTAAATCCAAGTGACAAAGGTATTCCTCCAATCGCCGCCTGAACTGTAGCCTTGGGTGTGTACGCAATCATTGCAAATAATCTCTCTTTTGGTCTTAAATTTGTTCCAAGCATACACACAAATACTCCAAACATTCTAAACATAATTGCTCCTATTATTACAATAAGTGCATTCACACCGACTTTACCAAGATACCTTATATTGACTGTTGCACCTACCAGTACGAACAAAAACACCTCTGAGGCTACCCAAAGCTTTGCATATTTTGCAGATAATCTTTTTGCAACTTCTCCTCTTCTTCTCTGTAAACCTATTCCTATAAACATAATTGCAATCAATGCAGAGAATGTCAGGGGAGTTGTCAATTGTTCTTCTGCAACAACCAGCAACAGGGAAATACTTAGAATGATAAGCACTTTTTTCGTATCCTGTATATGTATTCTCTTAAAATATTCAGCCAACACAATCCCGGCTAATAATCCGATAGCAATTCCTAAAACAATTGAAAAAGGTATGTTAACAAAACTGATTACTGATGCCCCTTCACCCTGAATCATACCTACAAATGTTGAGAACAATACAATAACATAGACATCATCTACCGATGCTCCGGCAAGGATTAATTGTGGAATTCCTTCTTTTACGCCATAGCCCTCATCCATTAGTTTTACCATTCTTGGAACGACAACTGCCGGGGATACTGCTGCCAGTACAGCCCCCATTATCGCCGCTTCAAGCAATGACAATCCCATAAGCTTCGGTGCCAGCAGAATCATTGCCAAAAGTTCAAAGCTTGCCGGTACAAAGCACATAAGAACTGCCGGTCTTCCTATTTTTTTAAGACCAGATAAATCAAGTCCAAGTCCTGCTCTTGTCAGTATTATTATCAACGCTATTTTTCTAAGTTCCGGCGATATCGCAAGTATGTTGTCATCAAGAAGATTTAGTGCATATGGTCCTAACAGAATACCTGTTGCCAACATTCCTACAAGGCCTGGCAGCTTGATTTTCCGACATATAAAGCCCATAAACATACCTATTATTAAAATTAAAGAAATACTTAGTAACATTTTTTCCTCCATTTTGAAGTAATCGGTATCAGTATATAACAATCTGATGATTTTATCTACATTATTTGAATTTGAACATAAAATAAGCGTATATCCTGTGGTGGGAATTGTGCTTATTTTGATATCTTGTATAACTAATCTAAAAAAGGGTTCCGAGTAAATCTCGGAACCCTTGAATTTATTACATTTTTAACAAAGCGTTTACTTCTTTACAATAGCCTTAGCCCCAAGTCCTTTAGCCTTCAACAGTTTCTTATAAGCCACATACTTTGTCTTAGGAACCTTTACTGTTGCCTTTGCGTATATTCCCGTAAATGCTTTGCTTCCAACCTTACCGTTTGAAAGCTTTGTTGTCTTGATTGTTACTGTCTTTAACTTTTTGCAGCCATAGAACGCCTGCTTGCCAATCTTCTTAACTGTGGCTGGGATTGTTATGGTTTTAAGTGCCGTACACTTATAAAATGCCTTGTCACTTATGGTTGCCACTTTTGCTCCCACGCTTACAGTATCAAGCTTTGCACATCCGTAAAATGCATTTGCTCCTATGGTTGTTACGTTCTTACCAATCTTCACTGTCTTTAACTTTGTACATCTATAAAATGCCTTGCTTCCGATTGTCTTAACGTTACTTCCTATAGTTACCCTGGTAAGCTTCTTATTATTTGCAAATGCGTTTGCTCCGATTGAAGTTACCTTGTATGTTATTCCGTTTATCTTCACTGTGGAAGGTATGGTAAGTGTAGTTGCACTTGTATTTGTTGACTTAGTATATGCCACCTCTCCTGCTGTAACAGTTACTTTACCTGTACCCTTCGATGTTGTCACCTTACCAGCCTTTGTTACTGTGAATACTGCCTTATGTGTTGTATCTGTAAGCTTCTTACCCTTTGACGGGGCTACAATTGGAAGCTTAGGAATTACTTCTGTGTACTTGTGTCCACATCTGGTACAGGTGTAAGTCCTGATTCCCGTATTTGTAATGGTTGCTACCTTTGTAACCTTACTTGTATAAGAATGTCCTATGGCATCCAGTTCTACTATCTCAACAACTTCACCACACTTTGTACATTTATATGTGATAGAACCCTTTTCTTCACAGGTCGGCTCTACTCTTGTGCCATTATCCTTCACATGGATTGTATGGGCAAGCTTATCTATATCTGCCGTCTCCCTATAACCGCAAGCACAGCTTCTTTCCTTTGAACCCTTTTCGTCCTCTGTTGCTGACTTTGTTTCTGTCCACTCTCCAAAAGTATGTGCCTTAATATCTAACACACCTTCTTCACTGTCATGACCACAAGTGGTTGCCTTCCAGTGTCCTCTCTCATTATATGTCCATGTATCTGCATACTTATGTGTATGTGCCTCAACAATGTTTGCACTCTCACCAAGCACTTCTTTAAAGCTTTCACCGGCTCCCTCAGGAACATTGACTGTTGTGTTATCCGTGATTGCATTTGCAATTCCTTTTGGAGCAGTATTACCATTAAAGCTAACTGTTGTTGCACCACCAAGTGCCCCTGTTTCTAATTCTGATACCGTAGCAGGTATTACAATCTCTGTTACCTCAGCAGTACTAAATGCATTTTCAGAAATCTTTGTTACCACAAAGTTCTGTAAAGACCCGCTTCCTGTTACACTAGATGGAATGTACACCTTACCGTCTGAACCGGAAGTAGTAAATGTATTATCTGTACCTATTACTGAAACTGCTACCTGAGGTGTATCACTTCCAGATACTATGATTGTCTGTCCAACCGGTTTACCAGTCGTTGTATCTGTTTGTGTCACTACTTTATAAATAATACCATCCACCGTCATTGTGAGAATATCATTACAGTGAGAGCATACACCATTCTCATATGTATGTTCTTTAAGTTTTTCAATATCATCTATCTCTTTATTGTCAGTATAATTGACACCATTTAATGTATAAGTAGCTGTGTAAGTCGTTGTACCTTTGCTATTACATGTAGCCGGAGTCTTTACAGCTGACGTAACTGTACAAATATCAGTTATCTTATATCCCTCAGTATTTTCATTGCATTTATCATTTTGACAAGTCAAGGTCACTGCACATCCGCTTCCATCTTCTTCCCAGTCAAAGCTTGCCAAATATTCGTGTTCATGCTCTAACAAGCTGGCTTCACTTACATAGAGTGTCAAAACACTCATATCTTTATTCACTGTGAAATCGCCTTCCTCAAGAGAAGAACCTAACAATTTATAACGAACAGTCTCTTCCCCTGATGGCAGTTCAATTATATCTTTGAGGATTTCATCCCTATTTGTCTTTGTTCCTTCTAGAAAACGAATGTCTTCAAGGAACTCTACTGCTTCTTCTGTTTTCAAACCGTTAGTATAAACAGATAAGGAAGCGATACCCAGACATGTAGTCATATTGTTATATGATATTACATATTTAGATTTATCCGCCAGCAATGAAACCGCACATTCCGAAATGTCTTTTACTTCCACCACTTCATCCTTGTTATTGTAGATTGTAATCTTGCCACCACTAAGTGACTCTGTACCATTTTCATCCTTAACCAATTCAGGTAAAGAAGTTACCTTGATATAACTACTCTGCTTTGGATAAATAGCAAGCGTCATTCTGTCTTCTGAAAGTCCACCCGAGATATAAACATCTTTTTTCGGCACACATTTCCAGTTCTTGATTCCCTTTTCTGAATTAATGGAATTACCATAATAACAAAGATACTTATGATAATCCGAATCAATATAACCATTAAAATCATATTTAAGCTGGCAATTATTTTCTTCATAATCTGCATACGCATATATTTGCTGCATCTGTTGATACAATGTATCAAGATGCTCCTCATAGGTCTTGATTTCAGAGCTGTTTCCACCGTAAGCTTTTTCATGGGAAATCATATAAAACAATGACAGCTCACAAAGATATGCTGTTGTGTAGTATTGTTGCAAAACACTATCACGAAAATCTAAATATGCCTTATGGACCATATCACTGTTCTCGCATGTAACCATAGATAATTGATAATATAATTCACCAATTGGTATATTGCCTGTTGCGGCTTCCTGTCCTAATATGTATTTTCCCATAAAAATGGATGTATCATAGATATTGGATGTATACCCACTAGACTTATCATAAATCGTATCTGACATATAGGTATACATATTCTTCATATAATCAGAATAGAATTTTTCAATTGTCATTTCCGAATAACCAGGCACTTTAACCTTAGTATTCAACAATTCTTTCTCTTCTTCTGTTAATGCATTATAAGATTCCTCATAATTCACTGTAATTTTATCAAGCACCTTAATTATGTCCGAACCATTATCCAAAGCGCCTACTGCTTCAAAAAAGGCTTCATAATCAGTATGCTTATTCTTTAAATCACCCAAAATCGTCTGTTCAACTGAATTCAGCCCATCAAATGAAGAATAATATGTAGAAATTGCATTCATCAAAGCCGTAAAGTTCTTTATTTCACTGGTTGTTCCATAGATTGCAGTAGACAATGTATCTACTGCAGTTTCAATCTGTGAATTAATGCTTTGCCGCATACTGTTAATCTGATTTTTGACACTGATTTGCTTTTTTAACACATTGTCCAGTGTGTCTTTAATCTGAGATAAGGTTTTTGACTGCTGATTAAGCTTCTTATTCACATTATACAGACTGCTGTTAAGACTTTTATACATAGTTTCATTACGACCAATCAGATATTGAACCTTTTCATCAATTTTATCTACTTTGCCTTCAATTCTGCCAACTCCTGCATAGATATCTTCCAGCATATACTCCATCTGCAACTGTGACGGGTCACTAAAAAGAGCATCAAATACATCTGCCGCTGACATTTTACCATTATTACGTTCTTGCATTATCTTTATAGATTGTGCTGCGTTTACCACTCCACTGATTACTGTATACGAATTTTCAATCGCATCCTGTACTCCGATTGCCTCCACCTCTTGCGGATTAGTGATAACTGTTCCGGCAACAAGCGACAATGTAAGTGTTCCAGTAAGAACAAAACTTATGACTCTTTGCCCAATTGTCTTAACCTTTTTACCTACACACCCTGTTTTTTTTCTTCATAAACTCTCTCCTTTCTTATTCTCCCTGCAGACTAACATCTTTTGCTGTCCTGCTTTTTATCCTCATATCTTTCAATAAAGAGTGCCACACTCTGCTTCAACACTTCAATTTGTGATTTTAGATAGTACTCATCTTCAAACATTGCATAATGCACACAAGCTCTGACAAAAATAAAAATCAGCGGAGTAATGATTGTATATGGAATACCAATCTTTGACTCTAATTGTTTTGCATATTCTGTATATCGCTCATTTACACCTTCAAAAAATTTCTTTCCGTACTCTATGTACTTCGGATGTGTATACACCTGATACATCAGTCTATATTTCTTGCCATGCTCTCTGGCTGTCCAATATGGCACCTCCTCTAAAAAGCGATTAATATCTCCTATATCTTTGGGTGCCAGCTCCATAAAACCATCTTCCACTTTTGTCATACAATACTCTGTTGATTGTATAATCAAATCATCCAGATTATCAAAATACTGATAAATCGATGCCACATTGCATCCACATTCAGCCGCAATAGCCTTAATTCCAATACCTCCTAAACCATGCTCTGCATAACATTCAAAACAGGTCTCCATAATTTTGATTTTCTTCTGACGCAATTTTTCATTAACCATTCTAATCTCCATATCGGCGCGATTTTTCACACTAACTCCTTTTATAAATAAACGCTCATTTACATATATATTACCATTTCCTTTGCTCTATGACAAGTTGTTTTATTACATAAAAAAAGACGAAATACTTATATTTCGCCCTTTGTATATGCTTTTCATTCTATGATAACTTATTTGACCACTACTATCTAAACCTCTGTATGCTATATTTGAATTCTTCTAATCCTTTTAATCTTTTTACTCTACGCAGTTTAATACCACACACATTACATATCTGCTCTAGCCCTGCTTCCACAATTACATTTGACACCCTTATTTCCTTCGGTGCTCCAAACTGAAAAATAAAATCTATCATAATTTCTGCCAGCATTACAATTGCATCGTCTTCCGGCCCAAGCATTTCAAATTTAATGATAGTTCCTGTATTGGCATCTCCCAATAACGACAATGCCGGATTTGCAGGGCGATCATACTTTTTATCCGTAACGGCTGCTCCTAACACAGATACATCCGCCTCTAAAACAGCATTGCATTTCGTGGATTTTTCCAGGTCTGAGAGCAAATCTTCATCTGTAATCAGTAAATTCCCAAATTGAAAAGCTGTAAAAGGAAGTGGCTCTTCACCAAAATCCCATGTTTTCTTATCTTTTCCAAAAGAAAACAGAAACATATTTCCCGATTCAAAATCAATCTGAATGTCTGTTTCATCATAGTAACGCAGAGCCAGTTCCAAATCCTGTAAATACTCGCTCATGCGCAATACTTCTTCCTCGTCCATATTATATGGATAATATCCCGGCTCAAAAGACATAAAATACAGCCACTGATTTTTTCCACGATATCTATATCCTAATTCTTTAATAATCTTTCTTTGTTTATCAGATAATTCGTCACGATTCCCCCAATAGCAGGTGAGATTTCTTTGGTTAAACATCGTATATTCCGGAGACAGATTCATACGTTCCTGCATAGTAAGCATAAGAAAGCTATTTAGACCCTCGTATCCTTCATAGACGGTTATTCCATAACAATCACCGCCTCGACCTAGTATACTAAAGAAAATCGTTTTATCTTCAGCACCATATCTGATACCGATTAAATCCATATCCCAGAACTTTTCCCATGGTTTCAGCTCCTTAATGTGCGTTCCTGCCTCATATAATGTTTTCCATTGTTCTATAGATGCTTCTTTTCTCATATGTTCCTCTACCTTCTCCTAAATCCATATTCTTTCTTCAAACGCTCAAATATTTCAAAAGCAACCGGGCAGATGGAAATGGTATCTAACATCCCAAGCAAACTACACAACCTTTCCGGCTGGTCAGTATAAGGATATTTCTTACAACTATCCGGTTTGCAATCCCCAAGTTTACAGTTTCCATCTTCCTGTAAAAAGTCACACGGCTTATGTTTCGTATGATATCCAATTCCAAATTCCTCTTTTTCCAAAAAGAAATCAATAAACTGTTCTACTGTAATACCTAAATATTCCGCATCTTTTTTTAAATCCTTTTCTGGTATGCTTCCCTTGTACATCTTGCAGCAATTTCTGCACTTACTACAATCGTAATCAGCAAACATTTCTTTGTGCAGTCGTAGAAACTGCTCATCTAATTCTTCCTCATCCGCATGTCCCTTCAAGAAACTACGAAATTTATAATTTTCATCTTCTTTCTTCTTGGCTTCTACTAAAACTTTATCCGGGTGTAACATATAATACCTCCTCTCATAGATTGCATCGTCAACTTATTTCTACATAAAATTCTCATATCTTTACATACATTGTACCATAAGAAAAGAGGATAGTGTAGAATAATATAGACCCAAATGTGATATTATGTGCAACCGCATTTATTAAATCTTTTAATCCATAAACTATCAATGGTTAATCTCTGGAAATATTTATTCTTCAGTATTATTGTTCACCTTTTTGTCCTTCCAATTCAATTAAAAATTTCTCAAGATTAGTTCCATGCGCATAGAGTAGATATTGATTAGCACTTTTATTGGGGTTTAATTGATAATTATTGAATAATATTATGATTATATTTGAGTAATTTATATTTTAATATATAAAAAAATTGATATTCGAACTGTTTAGTTATTATTTTAAATGATTTGTAACTGTTCAGAGCCAAGCAAACTTTAAAAGAAAAAAGAGAAGGATGCTTGCATCCATGAAATTTTTTCTTTTAAAGTTTATTTGGCGGATACGCCACACCGAAAAAACTCCAGTTTTTGAGGTTGGCTCTGAACAGTTAGAATGATTTAATACTTAGATTTTAATATTTGAATAAAGATTTTTTAGAAACAGGGAAGTCAAATAACTTCCCTGTTTCTAAAATTATTTTTGAGCTAAGCACCTACCTCGAAAAATGCTTCGCATTTTCTCGGTCGCTGGCATTCACTAAATGCCCGCAAAGACGCTAAAAAAGGGACTTTCAAGCAAGCTTGCAGTCCCTTTTATTATCGCCTATACGGCACTTATTTCATTGCTTTCGCGTAGATTATTCAACGATTGTAGCAACCTTACCAGAACCTACTGTTCTACCACCTTCACGGATAGCGAATCCAAGACCCTGCTCCATAGCGATTGGGTGGATAAGTTCTACTGTCATTTCTACGTTATCACCTGGCATACACATTTCTGTTCCTGCTGGTAATTCACAAACACCTGTTACGTCTGTTGTTCTGAAGTAGAACTGTGGACGATAGTTGTTGAAGAATGGAGTATGACGTCCACCTTCATCCTTTGTTAATACGTAAACCTGAGCTGTAAACTTCTTATGACATGTTACTGTACCTGGTTTAGCGATAACCTGACCTCTAACGATATCTGTTCTCTGAACACCTCTAAGAAGAGCACCGATGTTATCACCAGCCTGAGCTTCATCAAGAAGCTTTCTGAACATTTCGATACCAGTTACAACTGTCTTACGAACATCTTCAGAAACACCAAGGATTTCAACTTCATCGTTAACGTGAAGTGTTCCTCTTTCTACTCTACCTGTAGCAACTGTACCACGACCTGTGATTGTGAATACGTCTTCTACTGGCATAAGGAAAGGCTTATCTGTATCTCTTTCTGGGTTTGGAATCCATTCGTCAACTGCAGCCATAAGTTCCATGATCTTATCGCCCCATTCTCCGTTAGGATCTTCAAGTGCCTTAAGAGCTGAACCCTGGATGATTGGTGTATCATCACCTGGGAATTCATATTCATTTAATAAGTCTCTGATATCCATTTCTACTAATTCAAGAAGTTCATCATCATCAACCATATCACACTTGTTCATGAATACTACGATGTAAGGAACACCTACCTGACGAGAAAGTAAGATATGTTCCTTTGTCTGAGCCATAACACCATCAGTTGCAGCAACAACGAGGATAGCACCATCCATCTGTGCAGCACCAGTGATCATGTTCTTAACGTAGTCAGCATGTCCTGGACAGTCAACGTGAGCATAATGTCTGTTGTCTGTTTCGTACTCAACGTGAGCTGTAGAGATTGTGATACCTCTTTCTCTTTCTTCTGGAGCTTTATCGATGTTTTCGAAATCTACTGCTGCGTTACCAGCTACTCTTTCAGAAAGTGTCTTTGTAATAGCTGCTGTTAATGTTGTTTTACCATGGTCAACGTGTCCGATTGTACCAATGTTAGCATGTGGTTTTGTTCTCTCAAATTTAGCTTTAGCCATTTTTTATAATCCTCCTTATATAACGATCTTATTTTGTTAGCCCAAGGGAGTATCTCCCTTAGGCATTGGCTTTCTTTATTATATGTTATTATTGCCTTAATATCAAGCATAATTTAGCAATTAAATGCTATATTATTTTGTTCTTGAAGCAACAACCTTATCCTGAACTGTCTTTGGTGCCTGTTCATACTTCTCAAAGAACATAGAGTAGTTACCACGACCCTGTGTATCTGAACGAAGTACTGTTGCATATCCAAACATCTCTGCAAGTGGAACATATGCCTTAACCATCTTACCACCGCTGATGTCATCCATGCTCTCAATACGTCCACGACGTGAGTTAAGACCACCAATTACATTACCCATGTATTCTTCAGGCATAGTTACTTCAACCTTCATAATAGGCTCAAGAATAACTGGAGCTGCCTTCTGCATAGCATCCTTAAATGCCATAGAACCAGCAATGTGGAATGCCATTTCTGATGAATCGACTTCATGGTATGATCCATCATATACTGTAGCGTGTACACCTACAACTGGGAATCCTGCAAGGATACCTGACTGTGTAGCCTCTTCAATACCTTCACCAACAGCTGGGATATATTCCTTAGGAATAGCACCACCAACTACTGTTGATTCGAACTTGAATAACTCATCACCGTTAGCATCCATAGGCTCAAATCTAACCTTACAGTGACCGTACTGACCACGTCCACCTGACTGCTTAGCATACTTACTGTCAACATCTACTGCCTTAGTAATTGCTTCTCTGTAAGCAACCTGTGGAGCACCTACGTTAGCTTCTACCTTAAATTCACGGAGAAGTCTGTCAACGATGATATCAAGGTGAAGTTCACCCATACCAGCGATGATTGTCTGACCAGTTTCCTGATCTGTATGTGCACGGAATGTAGGATCTTCTTCAGCAAGTTTTACTAAAGCTTCACCCATCTTACCCTGAGCATCCTTTGTCTTAGGCTCGATAGCGAGCTCGATAACTGGCTCTGGGAATTCCATAGACTCAAGGATTACAGGATGCTGTTCGTCACAGATTGTATCACCTGTGATTGTAGCCTTAAGACCTACTGCTGCTGCAATATCTCCAGCGTAAACCTTGTCAATTTCTTTTCTGTTGTTGGCATGCATCTGAAGGATACGTCCAACTCTTTCCTTTTTGCCCTTTGAAGAGTTAAGTACATAAGAACCTGCGTTTAATGTACCTGCATAAACTCTAAAGAATGCTAACTTACCTACGAATGGGTCAGTCATAATCTTGAATGCTAAAGCTGCAAATGGTTCATCATCTGAAGATTTAACTGTAATTTCATTTCCGTCCTCATCCTGTCCTGTGATATCAGGAACGTCTGTAGGAGCTGGCATATATTCAAGAACTGCGTCAAGAAGCTTGTGAACACCCTTGTTCTTGTATGCTGTACCACAAAGACATGGGATAGCATCACCAGCGATTGTACCCTTTCTTAATGCTGCCTTTAAATCAGCAATTGAAAGTTCTTCGCCTTCAAGGTATTTCTCCATAAGTTCTTCATCAAGTTCTACACACTGTTCGATAAGCTTGTCATGATATTCTTCAGCCTGTTCCTTGTACTCATCAGGGATCTCACCGATAGAGATATCATCACCTTTATCATTGTTAAATATATATGACTGCATTTCGAACAAGTCGATAATTCCCTTGAAATCATCTTCCTTACCGATTGGAATCTGTACAAGTACAGGGTTCTTTCCAAGCTTTGTAATAAGCTGTTCGCATGATCCGTAGAAATCTGCTCCAAGCTTATCCATCTTGTTCATAAATGCCATACGTGGAACGCCATACTTATCTGCCTGACGCCATACGTTTTCTGACTGTGGTTCTACACCGTTCTGTGCATCAAATACACCAACAGCACCATCAAGTACTCTAAGTGAACGTTCAACTTCTACAGTAAAGTCTACGTGTCCCGGTGTATCAATGATGTTGATACGATGTTCTGGTGCTCCAGCTTTCTTCTTACCATTTTCTTCAAGTGTCCAATGACAAGTTGTAGCTGCTGAAGTGATTGTGATACCTCTTTCCTGCTCCTGAGCCATCCAGTCCATTGTAGCAGTACCTTCATGAGTATCACCAATTTTATGATTAACACCAGTATAATAAAGAATACGCTCTGTTAATGTTGTCTTACCAGCATCAATATGAGCCATAATACCAATATTTCTGGTTCTCTCTAATGGATATTCTCTTCCAGCCATGGTTTTTTCTCCTTTACAATTTTGTTAGATACAAAATACGCACTGTAACTGCAAAATGCAATTAGAATCTGTAGTGAGCAAAAGCCTTGTTTGCTTCTGCCATCTTGTGCATATCTTCTTTTTTCTTAACTGATGCACCTGTGTTGTTAGCTGCATCAAGGATTTCTCCTGCTAATCTCTCTTCCATTGTCTTCTCGCCTCTCTTGCGTGAATACAATGTAATCCAACGAAGAGCTAAAGCCTGTCTTCTGTCAGCCTTTACTTCGATTGGCACCTGGTATGTTGCACCACCAATACGTCTAGCTTTAACTTCAAGTACTGGCATGATGTTGTTCATAGCTTCCTCGAAAACATCAAGTGCTGGCTTACCGGCTTTTTCTTCTACTCTAGCAAATGCTCCGTATACTATCTTCTGAGCTACACCTTTCTTACCGTCTAACATAATGTTATTGACAAGCTTTGTAACTACCTTATTGTTGTACATTGGATCTGCTAATACGTCTCTTTTCTGAGTATGTCCTTTACGTGGCACGGTTCTTCCCTCCTTAATAATTTGTAACAACCGTCTGTTGTTATCTGATTAATTCAACGGTACTCACTTATAAATGTGTTTCGCGCACGGTCATAGTCTATAATGTATCTAAACACTAGATAAACAATATTTCTAATCCGAGCACTATCTCATTCAACCCATGAATAAAATTGTTCCTATTTAGCGTCTTTTGGTCTCTTAGCTCCGTACTTAGAACGAGCCTGGCGTCTCTTTGCAACACCTGCTGTATCAAGAGTACCTCTAACAATATGATATCTTGTACCTGGTAAGTCCTTTACTCTACCACCACGGATAAGAACAACACTATGTTCCTGAAGGTTGTGTCCTTCACCTGGGATGTAGCTAGTTACTTCGATACCATTTGATAAACGAACTCTGGCGATCTTTCTAAGAGCTGAGTTAGGCTTCTTAGGAGTAGCTGTCTTAACGGCTGTACAAACACCTCTCTTCTGTGGAGCTGCTGTATCAGTAGCTTTCTTCTTAAGAGAGTTATACCCCTTTAAAAGAGCTGGTGCAGTAGATTTCTTCTCTGCTGTCTGTCTTCCTTTTCTTACTAACTGGTTAAATGTAGGCATTATTTTCACCTCCTGATTATGAAATATTGTTTCTAGGCCTTATTTGTTAACCTTTTTGCACACAAAAACAAAAGGGCGTTTTTGTGCACGCCCATTTATTATATATTTGCAAAACATCAATGTCAAGCATTTTTCTTCGGAATATATATTAACCAATACATACCTGCTATGAGTATTGCACCACCAACGATGTTTCCAAGTGTTACAGGTACGAGGTTTCCTATAAGAAAATTTTTAATATTCAGTTGTTCAAGCTTTTCCGGTGTTATTCCATACGCAGTCTTTGCTACTTCTACATACTTGTCATTGCACTTTGCAAAAAGCCCTGCTGTTATGTAGTACATATTAGCTACGCTGTGCTCAAATCCGGCTGACACGAATAAGTATATAGGAAATAAAATCACCAGCACTTTACCTGCAATGTCTTTTGCAGCACTTGCTACCCAGACTGCAAGGCACACGATTATGTTACATAAGACACCCATAAAAAATGCCTCTTTAAATCCAAATGAACACTTTGCAACTGCTGTTTTTATGGTAGACGCTCCAAGTAGCCCTCCATCCATATCATACTGTGATGAGTGATATGCCATAAAACATATCAAAACAGAGCCTATAAAATTACCAAAATACACACATATTAAGTTTGCAATCATCTGGCGTAACTTTGTTTTTTTGTCAAGGACAGACATCATTATCAGGCAGTTACCCGTAAACAACTCACCACCTGCAATCACTACGAAGATAAGACCAGTCGCAAAAAGTGTTCCTGCCAATGCTTTCGATAATCCCACCGGTGTGATTCCGTAGCTTGCTGCCGATGAACCATTAGCGGCTAATGCAATAAAAATACCTGACATTATAGCAAGCAATATCTGCTTGTACCATTTCATATTGGCTTTTTTGATTCCGGAATTGACAGTAAATTGTGCTATCTCTTCTGGTGTTAAAAAATTATTCATCTTGTACTCTAACTCCTCATAAAATGAGAGAAGCTTGATTTTCATCTGAACTTCCCTCATTTATAAAAATCTTATTCTGTTACTTCTTCAGTTGCCTCTACTTCTTCAGTTTCTTCAACTTCATCTGTCTCTTCAGATACTTCAATATCATCTGTCTCTTCACTTACTTCAAATACTAAATCCTCTTCATCCTCTGACGGAGCAAATTCTTCACCGTCCTCAAGAATTGATGAATCAGTACTAAGTCTTACTGAACGATATCTCTTCATACCTGTTCCTGCAGGAATTAACTTACCGATAAGTACGTTTTCCTTAAGACCGATAAGCGGATCCTCCTTACCAACAATAGCTGCTTCTGTAAGAACCTTAGTAGTCTCCTGGAATGAAGCTGCTGATAAGAATGAGTTAGTTGCAAGAGATGCCTTAGTAATACCAAGCATAATCTGTTTTCCTGTAGCAGGTGTCTTTCCTTCTGCTTCAAGCTGTTCGTTAACTTCATTGAAATCAAGAACATCTACAGAAGCTCCCGGTAAGAAATCTGTATCCCCGGCTTCCTCAATCTTAATCTTCTTAAGCATCTGTCTAACGATTACTTCGATATGCTTGTCGTTGATTTCAACACCCTGTAAGCGGTAAACTCTCTGAACTTCCTGTATCATATAATCCTGGACTGCTCTTACACCCTTAATCTTAAGGATATCATGTGGATTTACGCTACCTTCTGTAAGTTCATCACCCGCTTCAAGCATAACACCATCCTGAATCTTAATTCTTGAACCATATGGTATTAAGTAAGCCTTTGATTCGCCTGTCTCCTGGTTAGTTACTATAATCTCACGCTTCTTCTTTGTATCTTTGATTTCTGCCTTACCACCAAATTCAGTGATAATTGCAAGTCCCTTTGGCTTCCTTGCTTCAAAAAGTTCCTCTACTCTAGGAAGACCCTGTGTGATATCGCCACCGGCAACACCACCGGTATGGAATGTTCTCATTGTAAGCTGTGTACCAGGTTCACCGATTGACTGGGCTGCGATAATACCAACTGCTTCACCAACCTGTACTGCCTGACCCGTTGCCATGTTTGCACCATAACACTTAGCACACACACCTATGTGCGACTTACAAGAGAGAATTGTACGAATCTTAATCTTCGCATCTTTTCCTGTATATGGCTGACCATTTTCATCAACACCATGAGCCATAATATTAGCTGCTCTCTTTGGTGTAATCATATGGTTCTTCTTAACTATAACATTACCTTCTGCGTCGCAGATTGTCTCGGCAGCGTAACGTCCCGTAATTCTTTCTTCAAGACTTTCGATAACTTCATTACCGTCCATAAAGCCTTTGATTTCCATAAACGGAATTGTTTTTCCTTCACAACAGTCAACTTCTCGGATAATTAAATCCTGTGATACGTCAACAAGACGTCTTGTAAGGTATCCTGAATCGGCTGTACGAAGAGCTGTATCAGAAAGACCTTTTCTGGCACCGTGAGCTGAGATGAAGTACTCAAGTACGTCAAGACCTTCACGGAAGTTCGACTTAATTGGAAGTTCAATAGTCTTACCTGTTGTATCTGCCATCAAACCACGCATACCTGCAAGCTGCTTAATCTGCTTGTCAGAACCACGGGCACCTGAATCAGCCATCATAAAGATGTTGTTATACTTATCAAGTCCTGTAAGAAGCGCAGTTGTAATCTGGTCATCGGCTACCTGCCATGTACGAATTACCTCTTTGTATCTTTCTTCATCTGTCAAAAGACCTCTCTTGTAGTTAAGTGTAATCTTATCTACTGTTGCCTGTGCCTTATCAAGAATCTCTGGTTTTGAAGGTGGCACAGTCATATCTGAAATCGAAACTGTCATAGCAGCTCTTGTTGAATACTTGTAACCCATAGCCTTGATATCATCAAGAACTTCTGCTGTCTTTGTTGAACCGTGGTTGTTGATTACCTTTTCAAGAATCTTCTTTAACTGTTTCTTACCTACCAGATAGTTAACTTCCGGAAGAAGGAAATTAGCTTCATCTTCTCTATTCACAAATCCTAAATCCTGAGGAAGGATTTCGTTGAAGATAAGTCTTCCAAGTGTTGACTCTACTGTTCCTGTAACTACTTCTCCGTCTGGCTTTGTCTTTGACACTCTAACCTTTATCATCGCATGAAGATCTATGCACTTATTCTCATAAGCAAGCATTGCTTCATTGATACTCTTAAAGAATGAGCCTTCACCTAATGCCCCCGGTCTGTCCTGTGTAAGATAATAAATACCAAGAACCATATCCTGTGAAGGAACAGCTACAGGACCACCATCTGATGGCTTAAGTAAGTTGTTAGGTGAGAGCAAGAGGAATCTACACTCTGCCTGTGCTTCTACTGATAATGGAAGGTGAACAGCCATCTGGTCACCATCGAAGTCAGCATTGAAGGCTGTACATACAAGCGGATGAAGCTTAATTGCCTTACCTTCTACAAGGATTGGCTCGAATGCCTGAATACCAAGTCTGTGAAGTGTCGGGGCACGGTTAAGCATAACCGGATGTTCTCTAATTACCTTTTCAAGTACATCCCAAACCTCATTCTGAAGTCTCTCTACCATCTTCTTAGCACTCTTAATATTGTGTGCTGTCTTATTTTCTACTAACTCTTTCATTACAAATGGCTTGAATAACTCTATAGCCATTTCCTTTGGAAGACCACACTGATAAATCTTAAGTTCAGGTCCTACTACGATAACCGAACGTCCTGAGTAGTCAACACGCTTACCAAGTAAGTTCTGACGGAAACGTCCCTGCTTACCTTTAAGCATATCTGAAAGTGACTTAAGAGCTCTGTTACCCGGTCCTGTTACAGGACGGCCACGTCTTCCATTATCAATAAGTGCGTCGACAGCTTCCTGAAGCATTCTCTTTTCGTTTCTTACGATGATTTCAGGTGCTCCAAGATCAAGTAATCTCTGAAGACGGTTATTTCTATTGATAATTCTTCTGTATAAATCATTAAGGTCTGATGTTGCAAAACGTCCACCGTCAAGCTGAACCATAGGTCTTAAGTCTGGTGGAATTACCGGTATAACCTTAAGTATCATCCATTCCGGTTTGTTGCCTGAAGCTCTGAAAGCTTCTACAACTTCGAGTCTCTTAATAATTCTTGCTCTCTTCTGTCCTGAAGCTCCCTCTAATTCTGACTTTAATTCTTCCGAATCTTTATCAAGATCGATTGCTTCAAGAAGCTCATTGATTGCTTCTGCTCCCATACCTACTCTAAAACTTGAGTATCCATATTTGTCACAAGCTTCTCTGTATTCTTTTTCTGACAATACCTGCTTATATGAAAGACCTGTATCGCCTGCATCTAATACTATATATGATGCAAAATATAATACTTTTTCAAGTACCCTAGGTGATAAGTCAAGGATAAGTCCCATTCTGCTTGGGATACCCTTAAAGTACCAAATATGAGATACCGGTGCAGCAAGTTCAATACGTCCCATACGCTCTCTACGAACACTTGACTTTGTAACCTCTACGCCACACTTATCACATACAACACCTTTAAATCTAATCTTCTTGTACTTACCACAGTGACATTCCCAGTCCTTGCTTGGTCCAAAGATTTTTTCGCAGAACAAACCGTCTTTTTCAGGCTTAAGTGTTCTGTAGTTAATTGTCTCAGGCTTTGTTACGATACCTGCTTCGTTCCATCTTTCCCATGCTTCTGGATTCTGAGTCTTATCTGGTTCAGGGGTTCTTCTTGCCCATGAACGAATCTTTTCCGGAGACGCTAATCCTATTTTTATCTTATCAAATGTCATTGGCTGATAAGTTTCGTTATTGTTTTCTGGCATTTTACGCTCTCCCTTCTTTATTCAAAATCTGAATCTGAATAGTCATCTGAATAATCATCACTATCAGCTTCATAATCATAATCTAAATCTTCCATATCTTCAGAAGTCTCCACAGCTACAAATTCACCGTCTTGTACTTCCTGTTCCTGATAACCGGCTCTTGCAAGTTCTCTGCTGTCGTGAGCAAGCTGCTTGTCAGCACCGGTAATTACTGAATTGAGATCTGTATCACCGTAATCAATTGTCTCCATAAGTTCTACTTCTGTATTGTCTTCGTTAAGTACCTTAACATCAAGCGCAAGTGACTGAAGCTCTTTAAGAAGAACCTTGAATGATTCCGGAATACCCGGTTCAGGAATATTTTCACCCTTAATGATTGCCTCGTAAGTCTTAACACGTCCTACAACGTCATCGGACTTAACTGTAAGGATTTCCTGTAATGTGTAAGCTGCACCATAAGCTTCAAGTGCCCAAACTTCCATTTCACCAAATCTCTGTCCACCGAACTGTGCTTTACCACCAAGTGGCTGCTGAGTTACTAATGAGTACGGACCTGTTGAACGGGCATGAATCTTATCATCTACAAGGTGGTGTAACTTAAGGTAATGCATATGTCCGATAGTAACAGGACTATCGAAGTACTCACCTGTTCTACCATCACGAAGTCTTACCTTACCATCTCTTGATAAAGGAACACCCTTCCACTCTTTTCTGTGATCAAGGTTCTCACCTAGATAGTTCATAATATCTTCATCAAGTATATCTTTATATTTTTCCTGGAAATCTTCCCATGTGCCATTTACATAATCGTTAGCCATGTCAAGCGTATCCATAATATCATCTTCGTTTGCGCCATCAAATACAGGTGTTGCAATATTAAAGCCTAAAGCCTTAGCAGCAAGACTTAAGTGAATTTCAAGCACCTGTCCAATGTTCATACGCGAAGGTACACCAAGCGGATTAAGAACGATATCAAGTGGACGTCCATTTGGAAGGAATGGCATATCTTCTACAGGTAATACTCGTGAAACGACACCCTTGTTACCATGACGACCCGCCATCTTATCTCCGACTGAAATCTTTCTCTTCTGTGCTATATAAATTCTAACTGTTTCATTTACACCTGGCGATAATTCATCACCATTATCTCTTGTAAATACTTTGGCATCTACTACAATACCATATGCTCCATGAGGAACCTTAAGAGATGTATCTCTTACTTCTCTTGCTTTTTCACCAAAGATTGCTCTAAGGAGTCTCTCTTCAGCAGTAAGCTCTGTTTCTCCCTTTGGAGTAACCTTACCAACAAGAATATCACCTGCACGAACCTCAGCACCAATTCTGATAATACCTCTTTCATCAAGATCCTTGAGTGCCTCATCACCAACACCAGGAACATCTCTTGTGATTTCTTCTGGTCCAAGCTTTGTATCACGTGCTTCTGCTTCGTATTCTTCTATATGAACCGATGTATAAACATCATCCTGTACAAGTCTTTCACTGAGAAGTACAGCATCTTCGTAGTTGTAACCTTCCCATGTCATAAAACCGATAAGAGGGTTCTTACCAAGTGCTATTTCACCGTTTGCTGTCGATGCACCATCAGCGATTACCTGTCCTGCTTCAACATGTTCGCCCTTAAATACGATTGGCTTCTGGTTGTAGCAGTTACTCTGGTTACTTCTTGCAAACTTAATAAGCTTATATGTCTCTGTAGACTTGTCATCATCATATCTAAGAGTGATTTCTTTTGATGTTGAACGCTCAACTGTACCTGCTCTCTTAGCAACTACACATACACCTGAGTCAACAGCCGCCTTTGCTTCCATACCTGTACCTACAACAGGAGCTTCTGTTGTTAAAAGTGGAACTGCCTGACGCTGCATGTTAGATCCCATAAGAGCACGGTTAGCATCATCGTTCTCAAGGAATGGAATCATAGATGTAGCAACTGAGAATACCATCTTAGGTGATACATCCATTAAGTCTACTTTTTCTTTTTCAAATTCTGATGTTTCTTCACGGAAACGTCCTGAAACGTTCGAACGTACGAAGTGACCATCTTTGTCTACTGCTTCGTTGGCCTGCGCAACGATGTAATTATCTTCTTCATCCGCTGTAAGATATACAACTTCATCAGTAACTACAGGGTTCTTAGGGTCTGACTTATCAAGCTTTCTATATGGTGCTTCAACAAATCCGTACTCATTAATTCTAGCATATGTAGCTAATGAGTTGATAAGACCGATGTTAGGACCTTCCGGGGTCTCGATAGGACACATTCTGCCGTAATGTGAATAGTGAACGTCTCGAACCTCGAATCCGGCTCTATCTCTTGACAAACCACCAGGACCAAGTGCTGATAAACGTCTCTTATGAGTTAACTCACCAAGAGGATTGTTCTGATCCATAAACTGTGACAGCTGAGAACTTCCGAAGAATTCTTTAACAGCCGCAGTTACCGGCTTAATATTGATTAATGATTGTGGTGAGATTCCTTCAAGATCCTGTGTTGTCATTCTTTCACGAACAACTCTCTCCATTCTTGATAAACCTATTCTGTACTGGTTCTGTAATAATTCACCTACAGCTCTGATTCTTCTGTTTCCAAGGTGATCGATATCATCAGATGTACCGATTTCAGCCTCTAAATGCATATTGTAATTAATTGAAGCGAATATATCTTCCTTAGTAATATGCTTTGGAATAAGTTCACTAATATTACGCTTGATTGCGTCTCTTAAGTCTTCTTCTGACTCATTCTCTTCTAAAATCTGCATCAATACAGGATAGAATACTTCTTCATTGACACCTAATTCTTTGCAATCAAACTGAACGTATCTGTTAATATCAACCATCATATTTGATAATACTTTTACGTTTCTCTCTTCTGCCTGAATCCATACATATGGCACACCTGCATATTGGATGTCGTCAGCGATTTCTTTTGTAACAACAGTTCCTGCTTCGGCAATAACTTCTCCTGTAGACGCATCTACTACATCCTCTGCCAATGTATGTCCTTTTATTCTATTTCTTAAAGCTAACTTCTTGTTAAACTTATATCTTCCTACTTTTGCCAAATCATATCTTCTCGCATCAAAGAACATAGCAGCAATAAGGCTTTCTGCACTATCTACACTAAGTGGTTCACCCGGACGAATCTTCTTGTACAACTCAAGAAGACCATCCTGATATGTTTCAGATGTGTCCTTTGAAAAACTTGCAAGAATCTTTGGCTCTTCACCAAATAATTCGATGATTTCTGCATTAGTACCGTATCCTAATGCTCTGATAAGTACTGTAACAGGTACTTTTCTGGTTCTATCTACACGAACATAAAATACATCATTAGAATCTGTTTCGTACTCTAACCATGCACCTCTATTAGGAATAACTGTACTTGTATACAGTGTCTTACCTACCTTGTCATGTCCTATGCCATAATATATACCTGGTGAACGAACTAACTGGCTAACGATTACACGTTCAGCTCCGTTAATTACAAATGTTCCGGTTGCAGTCATTAATGGCAAATCACCCATGAAAATTTCATGTTCACTAATTTCGCCTGTTTCCTTGTTGTGAAGTCTTACTTTTACTTTGAGAGGTGCAGCGTAGGTTGTATCTCTCTCTTTACATTCTTCAATAGAATACTTCGCATCATCCTCATTCAACTGAAAATTTACAAATTCCAAGCTTAAATGCTGATTATAGTCTTCAATTGGAGAAATATCTTCAAATACTTCTTTTAGGCCCTCATCTAAAAACCACTGATAAGAGTCTTTCTGGATTTCAATAAGGTTAGGCATCTCAAGAACCTCTTTTTGTCTAGAGTAGCTCATTCTTATTCCTTTACCTTTTTTTACCAGATGCATTCTGTTCTGCTCCATGTGACATTTCACCCCTGTTCTGAATATATTAAAGCTTTTACGCTTTTTAGGCATAGTACGCCTAGGTCCCACAATAGTGCATTTTCCATTGTATCAAATAGCATTTTTTATGTCAAGATATTTTTTCCAAATATTTTTATGTACAAAAAAGGTCTGCGAACCTTACGTCCACAGACCTCTATATAAACTATAAACCTATACAAGCTATAATTACTTAAGTGTGATTTCAGCACCTGCTTCTTCAAACTTAGCCTTAAGATCTTCTGCTTCTTCCTTAGAAGCAGCTTCCTTGATTAACTTTGGAGCTGATTCAACTAATTCCTTAGCTTCCTTTAATCCAAGTCCTAATGCATTCTTAGCAACCTTGATTACATCCATCTTCTTTTCACCGAATGATGTTAATTCTACGTCGAATTCAGACTTTTCGTCTGCTCCGCCTGCTGCTCCACCTGCTGCTGCAACTACAACACCAGCTGCTGCTGATACACCAAATTCTTCTTCACAAGCCTTAACTAATTCGTTAAGTTCTAAAACTGATAAACCTTTAATTACTTCAATAATTTCCTGAGTTGTCATTTTTTAATCCTCCATTAATATTTATTCTTCGTTAATAATTATGCAACTTCGTTCTTCTCAGCGATCTGCTTAATAACACGAGCAAAGTTTGCGATAGGTGACTGGATACTTCCAAGTAATTTTGAAATAAGTACGTCTCTTGAAGGGATTGTAGCAATAACTTTGATTGCTTCTGCATCATAGTATGTTCCTTCAACGACACCAGCCTTGAGTTCAAGTGCTTCTGCTTCCTTAGAGAAATTGTATAATACTCTTGCTGCTGCAGTAGCATCATCCTTAGATACTGCAATAGCAGTTGGTCCTTCTAAGTGTCCGGCTAAAGACTCAAATTCAGTTCCCTGAATAGCGAAGTTAACCATTGTATTCTTGTATACCTTGTATACAACACCAGCTTCTCTTAACTGTTTACGAAGATTTGTATCTTCTTCAACTGTAAGTCCACGGTAGTCAACTAATACAGCTGTCTTAGCACCATCAAGTAACTCTTTAATTTCGTCAACTATTGGCTGCTTAAGTTCTACTTTTGCCATGATTCTGCCTCCTTGATTTATTTTCGATTCAGTTAAACCAAATCTAAAATGCCGAAAGCCCCTCACGAAGACGCGAGGGGCTGTTAAGTCATATCAAAAAATATATCTTAAAATCCTCGGTAGGCATATTACTATTTACGCTCGTATCTTACGACTTGAGCACCTACTGTCTTCGGCATATCGTACAAAGTACGTTTTAACACAATGTGCATTCTAGCACAATATATATTTGATGTCAATCAATTTTTAATAAATTAGTTAACTAATTTACCAACGTTTAATTTAACACCAGGTCCCATTGTAGATGTAAGTGTAACAGTCTTTAAATACTGTCCCTTTAATGTTGCTGGCTTAGCCTTGTTGATTGCATCGATAAGCGACTGGAAGTTGTCAGTTAACTGTTCTTCTGTAAATGAAGCTTTTCCAATTGGCACGTGAATAATATTTGTCTTATCAAGTCTGTACTCGATCTTACCAGCTTTGATATCCTGAACTGCCTTAGCAACGTCCATTGTTACTGTACCAGCCTTAGGGTTTGGCATTAAGCCCTTAGGTCCAAGTACACGTCCTAAACGTCCTACAACACCCATCATATCCGGTGTAGCTACTACAACGTCGAATTCGAACCAGTTATCGTTCTGAATCTTTGGAATAAGTTCTTCACCACCAACGAACTCAGCTCCAGCTGCTTCTGCTTCTGTAACCTTATCGCCCTTAGCGAATACTAATACTCTAACCTTCTTACCAGTTCCGTGTGGTAATACAACAGCACCACGGATCTGCTGATCTGCGTGACGTCCGTCACATCCTGTTCTGATGTGAGCTTCGATAGTTTCATCAAATTTAGCTACTGCTGATTTTTTAACTAAAGAAACAGCATCAGCTACATCATATAATGTAGCGCGGTCGATAGCCTTAGCTGCTTCTACATATTTCTTTCCATGTTTCATTTAAAAACCTCCTAGTGGTAATAGCGGAAGACTCCTCCCACTTTTCTCTAAAATACTATATTAAATTAATCTTCTACAGTGATACCCATACTTCTTGCTGTACCAGCGATCATGCTAGTTGCAGCTTCGATAGATGCAGCATTTAAATCAGGCATCTTAAGTTCAGCGATTTTCTGAACCTCTGCTCTTGAAATAGTAGCAACCTTTGTCTTATTTGGAACACCTGATCCAGACTGAATCTTACAAGCCTTCTTTAATAAAACAGCTGCTGGTGGAGTCTTTGTCACAAAGCTAAAACTCTTATCAGCGTAAACTGTGATAACTACAGGAATAATCATACCATCCTGATCTGCTGTTCTAGCGTTAAACTCCTTAGTAAACTGTACAATATTAACACCGTGCTGACCAAGTGCTGGTCCAACAGGTGGTGCTGGTGTAGCCTTGCCGGCTGCGATCTGTAACTTAATATATCCTTCTACTTTCTTTGCCATGATGTAGGCACCTCCTAAATGTGGTATTAGCGGGAATCCCTCCCACTGCCTGCTTGTGCAGACATTTGTTAATTCATCTTCTTTACATCTGTGAAACTTATTTCTACTGGTGTTTCACGACCAAACATGTCTACGTTGATAGTCACGATTTGCTTTGCGTGGTTCATACCTTTGATTACACCAACTGTATCTTCCCACACGCCCTTAGTTACCATTACTGTGTCGCCAAGGTCAAAATCCACTACCACTTCATTAACTTTGATTCCAAGGTTTAGCATCTCTTCCTCAGTCAATGGGACTGGCTTAGAACCCGGTCCTACGAATCCTGTAACACCCCTTGTATTTCTTACGACATACCAGGTGTCATCATTCATAATCATGTTGAGTAATACATATCCAGGAAACAGCTTCTTCTGCGAAGCTTTCTTCTGTCCATTCTTAAGCTCAACAACTTCCTGCATAGGCACGGTAACCTCTAGAATCTGGTCTTGAAGCCCTCGATTTTCAATTGTTTTCTCAATGTTAGCCTTAACCTTATTCTCATATCCGGAATAAGTATGAACTACATACCAATTTGCCTCTGACATTTTCTCACCTTTTCCTTAACTATGCTATAAAATCTAAACCATACTGAATAATATAATCGAGTACTTTTATAACTGCTCCAAGGAAAATGGAAATAAGTACTACAGCAACAGTCTGTCTGCCAACTGATTCCTTGTTAGGCCAGATAATCTTCTTGAATTCAGCCTTAAGGCCTTTGAAATAGCTTTTCTTAGCTTCTCCCATAGTTACCTCTTTTCCGTAATGATAAGACTACTTTGTTTCTTTGTGTAATGTGTGAGCTTTGCAGAACTTACAATATTTCTTTGTTTCCATTCTGTCAGGATGATTTCTCTTCTCCTTCGTCATATTGTAATTACGCTGCTTACACTCTGTACATGCCAATGTTATCTTAACGCGCACAACTTCCACCTCCAGTTTTTAAGTATTACGCAATCTCCTTTTTCAACTTATTTTTAAGCAAAAAAAAAGAAGACCTCTTCCATCGCCTATACAATATAACATATAGGCGACGAAGAAGTCAACTATTATTTAATATTTAATTGCTATTATCAATTAAATTATTTTACTGTTACCTTAACAGTCTTAGTAGCTTTATTGTAAGCTGCTGTCGATGCTGCCTTAACAGTAATAGAATATGTACCCTTCTTTGTACCCTTTTTAACTGTTACCTTGCCAGTCTTAGATACTGAAACACCGGCCTTCTTAACTTTTGCAGATACAGAGTATGTTACCTTACCCTTAGCTTTAGCGCTAATTGTAAATGACTGTGCTTTCTTCTTAACTGTAGCTAAAGAATACTTCTTTGAAGATACCTTAGTTGTAATCTTCTGTGAAGCCTTCTTAATTTTAAAGTTAAGCGACTTTGTTCCTGTGTAATTACCCTTAAATGTGATAGTTACCTTTGCTGTACCAACATTCTTGTTGTTTGAGTAGTTTACCGTATAATTTGAAGCTGCAACCGTCTTACCATTTGCATCCTTAACTATTACACTTGGAGTGCATGCCTTACTTGTATATGTGTAAGTTGTCTTTGCCAACCTAGTTGAACCAATCTTTGCAATAGTTTCTTCGCCAATTACTGGTGTACCACACTTTTTACACTTCTTTGTAATCTCAAACTTACCATTTTCTGTAAGTGTAGCCTTAGTTACAACTGTCTTGCTAACCACTTCATATTCATGTGCACATGTTACATCATCATTATCATTTCCACCAACTGTTACCTTAATTGTCTTAGTAATTGTGTTATCAGCAACAGATGTAATCTTAATTTCACACGTACCAGGCTTAACGCCAGTTACAACACCCATTTCACTAACTGTTGCAACGCTGTTATCTGATGATAAGAATGTAACCTTCTTATTTGATGTATTTATCGGGTCAAATGTCACTTCAATTGTCTTACTTGTGTTAATTACAGGGATATTAATATCTTCTGCATTAATTGACTTAATTGGATTAGCATATCCATTAACTGTAAGTGTATATACAGTTTCAACAACTGCTGCACCACTTACTGGTGTGTACTGTGCCTTAATCTTAACGTTTGCATCCTTTGCTGTCTCAGCAAGTGCATTAACAACACCATTCTGATCTACTGTAGCTACTGTTTCATCACTTGATGTCCAAACGATTACGCCAGATAATTTTGTAGCATTTACTGGCTCATATGTCTTTGGAACTAATGTAAATGTATTTCCAACCTTACACTTACCTGCATTGACACCGATTTCTTCAACTACTCCATTTTCACCCTGAGAAACCTTTTCACCAATTGTCTTAATGCTTGAACCTTCTTTTTCAGCAATTGTGAATTCTGTTTGTTCAATAATCTTTCCATCAGCAGATGTAGCTGTTACCTTAATCTGCTTACCATTTGAACTTGTCTTCGTTGTGATTAAGCCTTTGTTTTCATCAATTTCAGCGATTGACTTATCACAATCTAATGCCCACTTTAAAATAGGAATACCAGCTGATTCATCCAATGTCTTAACTGTCACTGGCATATTCTGCTGCTTTCCTTCTACAACCGAGTTAGAACTAATCTGACCAGCTTTAATTGCATCATTGAAGTTTAACTGGAAGTTTCCTGAATAAATATCCTCATTTACATACAATTCAAATGTGATTGTCTTAGACTTATCTACAGCTGAAGTTGCTGTAACTTCAACAAGACCATTCTGTAAACCACTAATTCTATATGAAGAATCTTCATCTAGATATTCTTGTGCTACCATGGTTGTAGCTGTATTGTTCTTAGCATCTGATACTGTGTATTCAACATACGGATTGAACATTGTGATACTATCAGTTACATCAAAGCTATTTCCATTAGATTCGTAGAATCCAGGCTTAATTGCCTCACCTCTTCTAATATGTACAACCTCATTTGAACTTAAACTATACCATCTACTCGTGTCAAAGCTTACCCTAATATTATTAATACCACCTTTATCATCGACATCAGTTACAAAACGAATTATGTAACTTGCTCTTGATACTTCCTTACCAGATTTTGTACAAATAAGAGTAAGTTGCTTATAACCTAAACCAACTTTTTTAAAGGCACCATTATCCACTAATTCATTACTTGCATTTATCTGCGAATTACCAGATGCCTTAGAAAGGCTCTTGTTGTTATACTTATCTGCAAGAGTTGCTGAGCCCCATGTAGAATTTTCTAAATCTTCTAATACATACTTAATCTGGTATGAAGCATCGCTACCTTCAAATTCATCCAACTTAGAATATTCGTATGATGCAATTCCTAAGATATCAGAAAAAGTTGCTTCTGGTAAATTAAGATTATCACCATTAGATTCGAAATAATATACATCCTTTTCTTCACCACCAAGGGTTTCCTTCTTAATTGTGAAGTCTTTGTCAAATACAAGACCAGCCTTTTCGAAATCGATATATACCTTTGATGGATTCTTAATATCAGCTACGTTAAAGTTGATTGTTATATCCTTACAGCTAAAATCGTTACCAGCATTATCCTTGTCGTACTTACCTTTTGTTTTGATAATAACAGAATCAACTCTTGTTGCCTTTGTTGTATCTAATGTTTCTACAATAACGTCATCACTTGGTTCACCATTGTATGTCTTTGCGATGTAGATGTATCCAAAAAGCTGCTTGTTAGCACCATCTGTACCATATACATCATACTTATTATATTTTACGCCATCGATAGTCTTTGTTCCATTTGCTGTTAATGTAGCATCGTTACCAGCACCATCAGTCTGCTTTAATGTCCATCCAAAATCCAATGTCGGATATACTGGAAGTCTCTTTGCATAGTTATCAATAACATCAAATCTAATATACTGATCTCTGCATACTGTATAGTTCTGATTGCTCTTATATTCTAATTCTAATGGAACTATTTCTGTATTTGGTTCAACTTCATTAATTACAACTTTGAACTCCTGAAGCTTTGACGAATCCGATACTGAGGCAGTTCTTTTCTGACCAACCGTGCATCTAAGTGTAGTTCCTGTTGTCTTATTTGCACTTGTGAATAAGTCATTGTTTTCTCCACTAAGTTCAAATGCATCATTTGACGCACGCTCGAACCAAACTGTATTGTCTACTAAATACTCTGGTTCATACTCTACTACCAACTGTTTTTTAGTTACTTTTCCGTCAACAGTCATTGTAAGACCATCATCAGAAATCCTAACCTGATCATCTTCCATTTCTTTCGATAACTTAATAGAAGTTGCTCTAGCTGGATCAATTTCAGCATTTACCTTAATCTTAATCTGAGCACTGTCTTCCATTATTACATTATCAGCTAATGCAGTTACCTGATAAACAGCACTTTCTGCCTGATTTGTAATCATAACTTCACCAGACTTTGAATTAATTGATACATAACCTTTATTTATAGAGTTTTCACCTTCTGTTCCTACTGCTTCAATACTCCATGCAACATCAGTTGACGAATAAAGTTTAAACTTTACATTTCTCTTCGTCTCGATCATACCGTTGCTATTAATTCTAACATTGTCATCGCTAGGTACTGCGAAAGTGAGAATCTTTACTCCATGATTCCCTTCTGCAAAAGGATCATAGATTGAGTGTGCATTAACAGTTACAGGTGTTACTGTAGAAGTAACCATCAATGCTGCTAAGAAAGTTGCTGCTATTTTTTTAGCGTTTAATCTTAGTTTCATAATTTTCCTCCTTAGATATTTAATTTCCCCTGTTTCAAACTGCGAGGGTTCAGATACATTATATAGTTCCATAAATTTAATGTCAAATGTAAGTTCATACTTTTTTCACAATTTGTTAATTTTTACGCAAAAAACACTAATGATATTTCAACATTTTATGCAAAATGTCAATTATTTACATTAATCTATTGTAATCACTTTCTACTTATTATATAATATAGCTGTAAAAGTGAATAATTTCGGTATTTCAAGGATGAGATTAAAATTATCGCGTGATAATATTAATGACAAGGAGGTGTTTCTATGATTAACAGTGTATACGACTACTATCTGACTACTTATGCCGGCCGACAGGTTACTAAATACGACACACATAAGAAGAGCGAACTTAGGAATGTATATAACAGCATTGTAAATATCAGCAAGAAATCGCCTCTATATAAGTTAAATGCTTCTGAAGACATTCAGAAATTTGCCATAGACTTGAAGGAATCAGCGAGAGAGATTAAGACTATTTCTGAAACCTTTGATGCTACATTTGATTCAGAAAAAGACCTATCTAATAAGAAGGTTTACAGCAGTGACGAGAACTTACTGTCTGTTAACTATATAGGTGATGATGCTAATGCAGATTCTGATACCACATTCGACATTAGTATTGACAAGCTTGCAACACCGCAGATTAATACAGGTGCTTATCTTGGCAGTGGCGAATGCAGACTCTCTAATGGAGCTTTTTCCTTCGATTGCAGAATCGACGGAAGCACATACGAATTCCAGTTTAATGTGAACGAAGGCGAGAATAATCTTGATGTTCAGAGCAAACTTGCCAGACTTTTTAATAAATCAGGGGTTGGCCTTGAAGCTAATATAATAACTTCACAAACTGGCAATACAGCACTTGAGATTCGCTCAGTTGCAACAGGATTAGTAGAATTCAGCGGTGATACATTTTCCATATCAGCAAATGACACACCCGGTTCTTCATCTGTTGTCAGCTATTTCGGACTTGACAATATCACAAGTCTCCCGGAGAACGCCTCCTTCACCATTAACGGCGATTTAAAGACTTCAGTTTCAAACACTTTTACAGTTAACAAAGCTTTTGAGATTACACTCAAGGATATTACTACCGAAGGTGATGATCCTGTTCATATAGGTTTTAAAGAGGATATGGATAATCTTATCGATTCTACAAAGACGCTTGTAGGTGGTTTTAACAATATATTAACTCTTGCGAAGGACAAGGCTGACGACTCCTTTGAAAGCAGCAGACTTCTAAAAGAGTTATCCTCAATTGTTAAGCACCACCAGAGTGACCTCGAATCATCAGGTATCCGAATAGATGAAGACGGTATTCTTGATATTGACAAAGCACTTATCACCCAGGTCGCAAACGAAGATGGAATCAAGAGTGTTTTCGACAAATTACAATCCTTCAAGCAGGATATGACCCACAGGGCCGATAACATAGCAATCAATCCTATGCACTATGTCAACAAGACGCTAATATCCTACCCTAACCCTAACAAGACATTTGCAAACCCCTACGTTACATCGATTTATTCAGGTATGATGTTCAACGGATATGTATAGACGAAAGAGAGACTTATGAGAATTTACGCAATCGATTTAAAAAGTTATGGATTCACACCTATGATAGAAGCTTTTAAGAAGCTGGGCAATACTGTTACCACAGCTTCTTATTCTATGTCCGATTCAAGGTGTGACACAAAATTCGAAAAATATTTTGACGAGAAAATAAACGACTCCTACGATATGGTGTTCACTTTTAATTATTTTCCAATTATATCCATATGCTGTAACAAGTATAACATCAAGTACGTTTCCTGGGTATACGACAGTCCGCATGTGAATCTTTTCTCATACACAGTCATAAATCCCTGCAACTATATTTTTATATTTGATAAAGAGCTTTGTATGGAATTCATGAATTCCGGCATTACAACTGTTCACTATCTGCCACTTGCTGCAAATCCAAAGAATATTGCATCTGACAGCAGATATAAGTGCGACGCTTCTTTTGTAGGCTCTCTGTACGACGAGCCAAAGCATCAGCTTTTCAAGAAGTTTGATCCTGTTTCCGACTACACTAAAGGTTATCTTGATGCAATGATTGAAGCTCAGCTTCGTGTATATGGATATTTTATGCTAGAGGAGCTTTTGACAAAAGAGATTGTTGATGACCTTCAAAAAGCAGTGCCATACACACCTAACAGCGACGGAGTTGAAACAGACACCTACGTCTACTCTAATTATTTTATTGCCAGACGAGTTACAGAAATCGAGAGAAAAAGGCTTATAGATTATGTTTCAAATATCTGTGATTTTAAATTGTTCACACATAGTCACAATCCGGTTGACTACTACAATGATATGCCAAAGGTTTTTGCCAGTTCAAAAATCAACTTAAATATTACATTAAAAAGTATTAAGAGCGGAATCCCGCTTAGAGCTTTCGATATAATGAGTGCTAACGGATTTTTACTTACCAACTTCCAGTTGGACTTTATGGACTTTTTTGTTCCGGGCGAAGATTTTGTCTACTATGATAATCTTGATGATGCCGTAAAAAAAGTGCAGTATTACTTAACTCACGATTCCGAGCGCGAACAAATCGCCACTAACGGATTCATGAAAATTAAGGAATACCACACTTTTGAACATCGTGTTAAGGAGATTCTTAACACGCTTTAATAGCTTCTAATAATTTTTGAATCACATAATCCTGTTGTTCTTCTGTAAGTTCCGGGTACAGCGGTAGACTGATTGCAGTCTCATAGTACTTCATCGCATTAGGACATACAGGATTTTTTATATTATGCTCCTCATAGTATTTCCTATAATAAGGCTGCGTGTTGACAGGAATATAGTGAACATTCACGCCAATACCTGCCTCCCTAAGCTTTAGGAAAACTTCTTTTCTATCCTTGCTCTTAAGTCTTATTACATATAAGTGATAGCTGTTATTACACCCCTCTGCCTGATATGGAGTGATAAGTTCTGCACAATTCTCAAATGCTTTATTATATCTATCCACAAGAGCCCTTCTTTTTTCAACAAAGGAATTAAGCTTCTTAAGCTGCGACAGTCCAAGTGCACACTGAACATCTGTAATTCTGTAATTATAACCAAGCTCTGCCTGCTCATAGTACCACGGTCCATCATTTTTAGTCATCATCGACTCATCTCTTGTTATTCCATGTGTCCTGTAAAGCATAAGTTTTTCATAAAGTTCCCGGCTGTTTGTTACCACCATACCGCCCTCAGCTGTAGTTATGTGCTTAACAGGATGAAAGCTAAATGTAGTCATATCAGACACCGAGCCGATTTTTTTGCCCTTGTAATCAGCTCCAAGAGCATGTGCCGCATCCTCTATAACCACAAGATTATGTTCTTTTGCAATAGCGTGAATCTCGTCCATCTCACATGGCTGACCGGAAAAATGCACCGCAACAATTGCCTTTGTCTTTTCAGTAATTCTCTCCCTTATAGACTTCGGACTTATATTGTATGTATCCATATCGATATCAGCAAACACCGGTGTCGCACCACAGTATAACGCGCAGTTGGCCGACGCCACAAATGTTATAGGTGTTGTAATAACTTCATCGCCATCTCCAATCCCCGCTGCCATACAGGCAATATGAAGTGCAGCCGTTCCGTTTGAAACTGCAACTGCGTATTTTGCACCTGTATACTCACATACAGCCTGCTCAAATTCATGAACCTTTGGACCAGTTGTTAAAAAATCAGACTGAAGCGTATCTACCACTGCCTTTATATCATCTTCATCTAAGCATTGTCTTCCATATGGGATGTACACTCTATATCATCTGCCTTTCCATTTATTTCATTTGCTATTTTTATAATCTCATCCGCCCTGTTTGCCCAGGTATGCTTATCCTTTGCAATCTCATAACCATTATTAGCAATACGCTCTGCCTTCTCATCATCAGCAAGCAAATCTTTTACCTTGTTTACAAATCCAGCTAAATCCTTGAGTGAATATATAACTATATTCTCACCATCAACAAACTCCCTTGACAAATATTCACTCTCATCAGACACACAGACAGCCTTGCTAAGCATAGCATCAAACACTCGCTCGTGGGAACCTTTCTTGAACCATGGCATAACATTCAAGACAATTTTTGAATTGGCCATAAGCTCCTTGCAGGTGTCAGCATCTACAGAACCACCAATTTTTAAATTGGCAGGATTTGAATTGTCGAATTTGTTCCATCCCGAACCAAACACATTGACCTTCACACCATTTTTTACAAGTGCAAGTATTACAAGCTTTCTGTAAAGTGCTCTGACATATTCGTCTGCATGCACTGTAAGATCCATATATTTCTTAAATTCTGAATCTGTAAGTGGAATATCGTTCTTCTTTATAAAATTCTCAAGTGCCATATCAACCGTAACAGTATTATCACTAATCATCTGCTCCACAATATTCATAATGATAACCTGACTCATTCTGTGAAGTCCGCCAATCTCTTCAAGTATCTTTTCAGGGTCCTTATAACTACCTGTAAATAACACGTCTATCTTCCTATCTGCGTATGAAACCAGTTTATCTTCACTAAGTCCGTCTCCACCATGAGGAAGCATTCTTGCTGTACTTATATTCTTGAAATACCTCTTGATATAATCTACAATATTCTCATCGACAAATAATCCGTGGTAATTGTTAAGATCTGTATCAAGACGAACCAGATTATAAAGTGGATGATCTACATACATCGATATAAACGGTGCCTTAATATTATCCTGAAGATAAGTATCATCATTCAATTTTACATTGGCAGTTACGCCATTCATCGAAAAAGCGAATTCAAACTCATTTCCAATGACATTTTGAAGTCTTCTTGTAACTCCTTCACTATTGATATCAAGTTCAACCACGTTGTAACCAAGCTCATTCCATCTTGTTATCATTTTTTTTGCAAATGTTGTAGTTGAATTGTAAGCAGAAACACCATAGTACACCAGAATATTTCCAAGTCTTCCAATTCTCTCATGCTTCATTCCATGAATATAAGCTCCGCCTGATGCATTGATAAACTCAATACTTGAGATACCTTCAATTCTTCTCTCAATCCATCTTCTGTATATGTCCAAGTTCTTCTGCGTAGCTATAAGGTTACCTCTGACATCCTGAACCATTCTCTCGTGTTCTTCATTCTTAACATCTCTCCCTCTTGTACCCTCAACATGACTGGTATCTCCTGTAAATGCGAGGTCAAGCCCTACACATGTTAGTTTTGAACACAAGAATCTTATACACATATCAATTATAACTGTAGCAACTGAACCGCCTGTTGAAAACAGCATATGATTATCAGTAGCAGCCACATCCTCCGCATAGTTGTAGCCTTCCTGTAACATGATATAATGAGTCCCTTTATGAGATTCCACCACATTAGATGCCGCAGTAGACACATAGATGAGAGGAATATCATGAAGTGCTTCATTCTTGACCTCATAGTTAATACATGTCTGAGCGTCACTTACAACCATATAATCAGGAGTAATACCGTTCTCAATCAGGTATTCTGCCACTGAATATACAGCTACTATTATAACTTCGTCCCTTATTCTCTTAATACCCTCTATATCATCTGCAAGGGAAGGACCTCTTGCCACCATAACTACTGATTTGTTCTCAAATTCAGGAAGCAATGTGTCAACATTGTCATCACCCCTGGCAATATTTTTTCTAAAATTAGCATCAAGATACTTTCTCTGGTTCTTAATCGAGCTGATGCTCACAAAATATTCTTCGATTTTTCTACGAACCATGTCATCATCTATATTCTTGAGTGACGGATAGTGTACTAAAAGCACTGTTCCTGCAGTAATACTCTTAATTCTCTCCCTGACCTGTTCATACTCCGGATCAAGAATAATCTCAAGATTCTTATAAAGCGGCAGACTCGTGTCAATAGCACCGTACTCATTGGCAAATTCAAGTACCGCTTCGCTTCTCTCATACACTACAATCTTAGCTTCAGGACACATAAGCGCAAGTGCCTGAATGTGATATCCGAGACCAAACCCATATACAACATAGGTGTCAATCTCTGTATCTGCATACTCTTTTGCAAAATTGAGAGCCTCTTCAAAAGGATCATGGTTACTGTGAAGATAATATGATTTTTCTCCCTGTTCAATTCTTAAGGTGTATGAGCCTACAGATGTATATTCAATAAAAAACTTCCGCCCCTCGTACTCACAGTCAGCCACCACACCTGTGCCCTCTGTAATCCTCATTACCAGACTGGTCTGAAGCTTAACAAGCCTTGCAAGCCAGTTAATCTCTAACAAATCAGCAAGAAGTACATAATCCTCCTGCTCCTGCACGGCAAGTGTCTCAGAAATAATCTCTACCCATTCTTCCTCATCAAAAAGAAGCTCAAGCTCATTCAACACTTCCTTGTTTGCCACAAGAATATCAAACACTCCACTAAACTTCTTAAACAATCTCCTTGCGTGAAGATTGCCCTCAAAATAATTCTGTTCACGTATACTCTTAACTGTTAATTTAATCTCTTCAATTATCTCTCTGTTCGCCTGAATAAGGTTCTGCATCTTTACACTACCCTTCTATAATATCCTTATATATTCTTTCCGTTCCTCTTCCATCTACAAGATTAGACATCCTAGATGCAAGTTCACGCCTTTTTCCATCATTATACATTAAAAACTCTATTTTTTCTATTATATCCTCAACAATTGTGTCAGAATATCTGGCATCACCCACGTATTCCATAATTTTCTCCTGCCCCATAGTGTCTGCAAATTCTAACTGATTGTCGGCAAAGGAAAAACAAACCGTAGGAACGCCACATGCACACAGTTCAAAAAGAGTCGTGCCAGAAGCAGATATGGCAGTCTTTGCCCCCATCATCACTTCAGCCATATTAGAGATTCCTGATAATACTGATATATTACCATTACCATTTCCATACTTATCTCTCACTTTCTGACTAGAAGAAATAGCAGAAACCTTCCATTCGCTGTGCGTAACACTTATTCTGTCGAGAAGTCTGCGTGCCATCTCGTAAGTATCTGTCCCCCCCGTCGTAATCATCACGTCTATCACATTATGATTTCCGGATAGATTTTGAAACTCTTTTCTAAGGGGAACATAGGCCGTTCCAAGCAAAAGCTTCACGCCACTTCCCGAGTATCTGTCCAGATATCTCTCTCGCGAAATCCAGTTACCGGGAGCCACAATCCTGTCCACGTCATAAAAAAAAGCATTCATATCATCTATGTAAGTAACACTGGTAACACCTTTAAGCTCTCTAAAATATCTCTCCGTGACGAAATACGAATCAACGATTATCCTGTCGATTGCGTACTGACTAATAATCTCTTTAAGCTCATCTAATTCACCAAATCCCAGCTAAGTGGTGTACCCTTCTTAACATCACATCTTGCAGTCTTGCCAAGCACCTCTTCATAGTGTTTGGTATGAAGTCCAAAGCCTGGTCTTATGGACCTTACATTCTCTTCCGTAAAAACTTCGCCCTCTTTTATATCCTTTACCACAAAAAGACTTCTGGAATGTTCTCTTTCTCTCTCCTGTTTTCTTGTAAGCTCATACGTCACACTTCCAACTGACTGTTCAATAATTCTGATACCTTCAACCATAGTCTTAAACTCCGAAGGTTCCATAGAAAACGCCGCATCAGGGCCTCCGTCACTTCTTGATAAGGTTAAATGCTTCTCCACAATTTTGGCTCCAAGAGCAACTGCACCAACAGGCACATGTGAGCCCATTGTGTGGTCAGAAAGACCTGTGACACAATCAAAAGTCTTTGCCATCTCAGGAATCATCTTAAGATTAATAGCCGAATAAGGCGCAGGATATGTCGAAGTGCATTTAAGTAACGCCACCTGATTATTTCCCTCTTCCCTGCAGGTCTTTAATGCCAGTTCAATATCCGCCATGTAAGAAATTCCCGTAGACATAATAATAGGCTTTCCAAGTCTTGCTATTTTGCGGATAAGAGGTATGTCAGTCACCTCGAAAGACGCAATCTTGTATATAGGCATATCCATCTCTTCCATAAAATCAACAGCCGTATGGTCAAAGGGTGATGAAAAACACATTAGTCCTAAATCATTTGCCACCTTTACAAGCTTTGGCTGCCACTCCCACGGTGTGTACGCACTCTGATAAAGCTTATGAAGTGTGGTTCCATCCCAGATAGTCTCCTGGTTAATCTGAAAGTATTTGTTATCGCAGTCTATTGTTATCGTATCAGGTGTGTAGGTCTGAATCTTAATCGCATCAGCTCCGGAATCCTTAGCCGCCTCAATTATTCTAACTGCTCTGTCATAATCCATCAAATGATTAGCAGACATCTCAGCAATAATAAAGGTCTTATTATCTCCACCGATTAAGACATCGCCATCCACGCCTCTTGCCTTTAGAATTTTGTCCATTTAAATCATCCCCTCTCAATCACTATGATGTCTTCTGCACAATATCCTGATTAATCCTTGCCACATCACTGTTCTCATCAAGATATTTCACTATGTTCTTTGCAGATACAAAATCGTCCTTAAAATGATTATAAATATTAGTCACAAGCTCATAATCCTCAGGTGTATCAACGCAAAGTCTGTAATCCTTTTTGTACATATCACTTCCATATACACGACCAATCTTAAACTCATCCGGATGCTTATACATATAGAAAGTTACATGCTCCTTATACGGAGAATCCCCTTCTATCTTAGAGGCAATCTCGTATACCCTTCTCATGGCATCCTTCGTAAACACCTCCACATCAAAACCCCTGATAAAGGAGTCAGGCACATCAAGTCTCACATAATCAAAGTCATTTATTTTAAAATATGTAACCACATTGTCGATTATATCCGGGTCAACAAACGGGCAGTCACCAGTAACTCTTATTATGATATCACCACCAAACTGCTCCTCACAATCCACATATCTCTTAAGCACATTGTTCTAATGTTGTTGAAACAGGTAGCATTATTTAGCACGTACAGCCACCTCCATAATTGTTCTTATTGTGTTTACATCTGTTGTCACCGGTATGCTTATATTTAACCATCAGTGGTTTATGGTAATCATATCCGAAGAAATATTTTGTGAGGTATCAACACCTTCACACTCAATCCTTACAACCTCCTTAACTTAGTCGGAAAATCCGCACGGATTTTCCAACTCTTCTAGGAAGATTATCTCAAATTTTTTGATATCTCGGTAGGGTACTCACTATGGAGCGTTTACATCTGTTCCACAAGCTCACGGTCGGAATACTGGAACTTGGTCTGGATGATCAGAGCTCCTAACACCATACGCAGCGGCTTGGCAACATTACCCGTATCACTCGGGAACAGTTTTGCATATTTTACTTCAAATTCATCCCACGGGATTCGGTCAGCCAGTTTGATCCAGCGGTTATCCGGATTCATGTGGAGTCCCATAGGCTGGTTGAAATCGAGGAACGAGTGCTGTAACTTGTCGATTGGTTTGTACATTGATTTAGCTCCTTTATACTTAAAATCTGTAAGAAAAACGATTTGATTTTAACAAAATCCTTGCAGTTATTATACCAGAAAATGGGGCAAATGTCAGTAAAATCAAGTGTTTTAAGTCTAATCAGCAGACACTAAATAATTCTACACATTTCAGTAATCAAATTGTATCCATCCCATATAAGAAAAAGATATGATTTATCCATTTGAGTATATCAACTACATTCTCAATCATAATTTGGAGTAAAATGCTCAATTATACAGAACAATTTATATAACAACTCGCTCAATACAAAAAAATAATCAATGAACATTCAACGATTGTGGCATCATTATCTCATAAAAAACTAAAATGTGAACCATTCTTTTATTCTTCGTTTATATGCGAAAGATATTCACATATTCTACTACTTCCCTTTCCATCAATCATTCCAGACATATTCTTCCTTAATACATCCCTCAATTCATCATCCCCTATTAACTGTTCCAAATGTTTTATTATCATATCTACAGCTGAATCTACACCTTTTCTTACATCACCTACAGACATCATAATATTATCTCTACCCAGATTGTCTACAAATTCAACCTGGTTATCCGCAAATGCAAAACAAACCGCCGGAATCTGACAGGCGCATACCTCATACGCCGTCGTTCCTCCAGCAGTTACCATACAGCATGAATTCCTCATTAACTCTCCCATATTGTTCACATCAATATGCAGTCCCACACTCATCTTAGAATCTGAAGCCATATCTTCTAATTCTTTAATATTTGCATTCATCTTCCCTACTACTATGTCAAAATGGTACTGTCGCAATGTATCACTTTCATACGCTTTTTCAATTATCTTACCGGATATATTGTATGTATCAGTCCCGCCTGTTGTAATCAATATGTTTTTACCCAGGTGTTCCTGTGGATAGAATTCATCACGAATAGGTAAATACTTCAATCCAATAAGATTATTGGTTTTCATATTCTTATAAGCTTCCTTATACTGTCCAGAACCCCACCGATACGGAAACATAGTTGTATCTACGTCATAAATATCCTTACACAAATCATCATAGTAAAACACTCTACACATCTTGTTCAAATCCTGTAAGTATTTCTTCGTAACCTGATAGCTGTCTACCACTATCCATTCAGGCTTCTCTCTATTAATTATCTTATTTAAAACCGGAAGTTCTTCCTCCATCTTTTTCCAATCTGTATTCAAGATAATATATGGAATATTATTGTTATCCAATCTGTCTGTAAACTTTTTCTCGGCTAAACAGAATAATACTTCCATTCCGTTATCAATTAACTTTTTTGCTATTGTCATGCATCTCATAAGATGTCCGGTAGCTATTGTTTCATTTGCATCTACTCTGAATAGAATCACTTTTATCACTCACTTTATTATTAACTCGATTAATACATTAATTTAAAATCAACCCACAAATTCTAAAATCTGCTGGGCTCTCTTCTCCCATGTATGATTTTCTACAGCTTTTTTGTATCCGTTCTCTGCTATTTCTTTAAATCTTTCTTCATCTGAAAGTAAATCCCTTACAATGTCGGGCAGCTTCGTTAACTCACTAAGCGAATAAAATGCGATATCTTCTCCATCTTTAAATTCTTCCATCAAATATTTACTCTTATCTGTTAAGCATACACTCTTTGCTAACATAGCTGATAAAATCCTATCATGGCTTCCATCTTTAAATCCCGGCATTACGTTTAAAACAATTCTGGCACTTTTCATAATTTCTTCTGTTTGTTCCAAGTCAACATTGCCATGTATATGTAAGTATTTTGCATTGTCCTCTGTTACAGAGAATTTATCCCAACCAGCTCCATAAACATGTACATCTATTCCTGCATTGATTAAGATGTTTATTACACGGCCTCTGTTTAAATTCCTAATAAAGATATCTACTAAACCAAACACAGAGAAAA
>JBGVIE010000071.1:0-30989 GCA_045122895.1 Lachnospiraceae bacterium | reverse complement strand
CATAAATAGCATCAATTTTGTTGGCTGCAATTACCTGAGGTCTTTTTAAAAGCTCCGGGTTGTAAGATTCCAACTCTTTATTTATTTTTTCAATATCTTCTATAGGATTACGACCTTCAACGCTGGCGCCATCAACCATATGGATGATTACTTTTGTTCTCTCGATATGTCTTAAGAATTCATGTCCAAGACCAACACCCTCTGCGGCACCCTCGATTAATCCGGGGATATCTGCAATAACAAAGCCTTTAGCTCCATCTAAATCTACAACACCCAGGTTTGGGTTGATAGTTGTGAAATGATAGTTTGCAATCTTTGGTTTTGCATTTGTAACTCTTGATAATAATGTAGATTTACCAACATTTGGATAACCTACAAGTCCTACGTCCGCTATCACTTTAAGTTCAAGACGGACATTTAATTCCATACTTTTCTGACCAGGCTGAGCGTATTTTGGAACCTGCATAGTAGCTGTTGCATAATGCTGATTACCTTTGCCACCTCTGCCGCCCTTTAAAATCAACTGCCGTCTGTTATCACCTGACATATCAGCAATGATTTTGTTAGTCTCTTCGTCTATGATAATTGTTCCTTCCGGAACCTTTATAATAAGGCTTTCGCCGTCTTTTCCATGCTGATTACGTTTGCCACCGTCTTCTCCCGGTTTTGCAACGTATTTTCTAATATGTCTAAAATCTGTTAATGTATTAAGTCCCTCATCGACTTCGAAAATAATATCTCCGCCTCGTCCGCCGTCGCCACCGTCAGGACCACCATTAGCTACATATTTTTCTCTTCTGAAACTTACGTGACCGTCGCCACCCTTGCCTGATTTAATAAATATTTTGGCATTATCAGCAAACATACTTACTACATCCTTTCTATTACTAATCAATCATAAGAAAAGGCTTCAAACCTTACGATTTGAAGCCTAATTACAAACTATTTTGAAACTGGAACGATAGAAACCTGCTTCTTATCTCTTCCTTTTCTTTCAAACTTAACAACGCCATCTACTAAAGCGAATAATGTATCGTCACCACCGCGTCCAACGTTAACACCTGGGTGAATCTTAGTACCACGCTGTCTGTAAAGAATGTTACCAGCCTTAACAAACTGTCCGTCTGCTCTCTTCGCACCTAATCTCTTGGATTCTGAATCTCTACCGTTCTTAGTAGAACCAACACCCTTCTTATGAGCGAAAAACTGAAGGTTCATCTTTAACATAGTTACACCTCCTTGAACACTATCTGTATATATTTCTCATTGTCTTCTTTGACTCCCTTAATACCGATTACTAAGGAATTCATTAAAATCTCTGACTCATGACTAATTACATCCGTAAAGTGAAAATCAATAAAACCTGTCTTTTCATCCATCTTAAGTTCAAACTTATCATCTGTCAATTCTTCAATAGAATTAATTGTATTAAATACTAATACCGATATAGCGGCACACACGATATCTTTGCCGGACTCGGCAAAACCTGCATGTCCTTTAAACCTAAAACCTGTGTAATTATGAGACGAATCTGAATAAAAAGTTACCTGTGTCATACTAAATTAAGCGTTAATCTTATCAATCTTAACTTCAGTATAAGCCTGTCTATGACCATTTTTCTTGTGGTAACCTGTTTTTCTCTTATACTTGTAAACGATAACTTTCTTTCCTTTACCTTCTTTAACGACTGTAGCAGAAACGTTAGCGTTTGCAACTGTTGGATTACCAACTACTACTTCTCCATTGTTAACGAGAAGAACCTGGTCAAATGTAACTGTTTCACCAGCTGCTGCTCCAAGCTTTTCAACCTTGATAACATCGCCTTCAGAAACTTTGTACTGTTTACCACCTGTTGCTATAATTGCGTACATATGGCACCTCCTATTTCTCATTACTCGCCAGCTTCGGTGCATGCAAAAAGCATAGACTTATAACCTCACTGTGCGGCACACTAGAAAAGAATATCACAAGAATTTCTAAATGTCAAATATTTTTTAATATTTCATGCAAAGGAGGTGTCGTTTTTCTTCTTGTTACTTCTAAAAGTCCAAGACCTGTCATATCTATTACATTTGTTCGTATTGGATCTTTTGATAAGATAAGCGAAACTTCATTAATTAACTCCCGCTCTTCTTCTTTGTTTGTCATATTTATGAAATCAATAATTATGATTCCGGATATATTCCTAAGACGAATTTGTCTTGCAATCTCATATGCTGCTTCCAGATTAACCTTTTTAACAGAAGCCGCCATATTTTTGCCTTTGTTAAACTTGCCGGTATTTACATCAATCACTGTCATGGCCTCGGTATACTCTATAACCAGATAACCACCTGATTTAAGCCACACGCGGTTCGATAACACACTGTCAAGAGTACTCTCTATGCTATACAGCTTATAAAGTGGCAAAAGTGAATCTTCATAAAATCTTACAGGAGTAGAGACTTTTGAGGATAATTTCTCGAAAATACTTCTGTCATCAGTAATGATTTCATCTATCTCATTTTCATAAAATCCCGTAATGCGATTTACATATTCAGGCTCATTTTGCTGCAAAATCGTATATTTGGTACGTGTTAATGCTTTTTCATACATAGTCTTCCACGATTCAATTAATTCTATAAGCTCTTTTTTTACTTCTGCGATAGGTACTGTTGCTGCGTTGGTTCGTACAATAATTCCATAATCATCAGATGTCAGGTCACTTAACTCCTTTTTTAGATAATCACGAATGGTATCATCTTTGATTTTTGATGAGATACCAATCATTGCCGAAGTTTTTCCTACGGATAAAGCACTATACCTGCCGGTAAAATTGATATTTGAGGTAAGGACAGGATCTTTTGTTTTGACACCTTCCTTACTAATCTGAACAACAATTAAATCACCACAGACAATTTTATCAGTATTTTTTTTGTTAAGGAATATGTGGCGTTTATTCTGTTCTAAAGAATAATACCCTTTTTTTCCAGGCAGATATTCAACAAATGCAGCATTTATCGATGGAACAACATCCTTTACAATACCTATATAGATGTTTGATAATTCGCTTGTATTATGCTTATCAAAAATCCCAATTTCGTAAAAGCTTTTGTTGTTGTTAAGACCTGCAAATATAAATTCTTTGCTTTTATAATTTAGATTTGTGATTATATATTTTCCAGCCAATTAACATATCTCCTTACCAAAGAAATCGAGAGGCTTAAGGTTATCATTGATTTCAGCTATCGAAGTCTCATCAGTTATTTCTTTTAAAAGCGAACCATATGTCTCAAGTCGACAAATATTCAGTGCGAATGGAGATAATGAGGTTCCAAGTGATTCATGGAAAGCCTGCATTACAAGCTCCGGTTTTATGTTTCTCGAACTTCCTGTAGCAAGCTTCATAAAAATAGCACCTTCACTTGCATACGCGTCGTATATCATAGGCTTGATATTTACTTCTTTTTCACTTTTTTTGGTCTTTTTTACCACATTAATAGTCTCTTTGTTAATGAACTCTGTGAATGCTTCAGTGAGAGCTTGTGTACTGTTAAATATTTCAGGCATATAGCCATCTTTATATGACACAAGATAATCTGCTGCCGCAACGCTTGACATGGCATTTTTTACATTATCATCTAACAGAACATAGGAAAGTATCTGCATACCATCAACCATTGTGGCATTCATTCTTTCAATCATCTCATAGCTTGAGTCTGTAGAGTGAACTTCTATGTCAAGGTATTCACCTTCGCTTGTAAGCCCGACTCCAAGTGGTGCGGCAAATGACATAATCTGATGAGGGCTAAAGCCTTCTGAATATGCGATATCTACATCTGCTCGTCGCATAACCTTCTGAAAAAATCTCATCACATCAAGATGACCAATGAATTTCATCACGCCTCTCTTGGCGAATTTAATTCTTATCTTCAACGCACACACCTCCTTTAAACTTCATTACGCCACAGCCGGAGCATTTTGCACGACAGTTAGGTGTAACGTTTTCGCCTTTTGCATTGTCCCATTCTCTCTTTAAGAATGCTTTAGTAACACCTGTGTCTATAAAATCCCAAGGAAGCAATTCATCAGTGTCACGTTCTCTGGTAATATAAAAATCCATATCGATGTCTGTGTCTTTTATGGCACGTTCCCATATATCATTGTCAAAGCTGTCGCTCCATGCATCATAAAGAGCACCATACTCATATGCTTTCAAAATAGTCTTACCTACTCTTCTGTCACCTCTTGCAAGCAAGCCTTCAAGAACAGAAACATCTGCCTCATGCCAGTTGTATTTGATACTCTTTTTGTTGAGCATTTCCTTCATACGTGCATTTACGATTCTTGCTTTTTCAAGGAATTCCTCCTTTGTACACATAGGAGCCCACTGGAATGGTGTAAATGGCTTTGGTACGAAGAAGGAGGTGCTGGCTACAATCTGAACCTTTCCATTTCGCTGATCTTTTGGAATCTCATAATAAGCCTCAGCGATTTTTTCAGAGAGTTCAGCAATGCCCTGCATATCTTCAATAGTCTCTGTTGGAAGTCCAAGCATAAAGTATAATTTAACTCTGTTCCAGCCACCATCAAAAGCCATCTTAGCACCCTTTAATATAACTTCTTCTGTCAAACCTTTATTTATTACATCGCGAAGTCTTTGTGAACCTGCTTCAGGAGCAAATGTAAGACTGCTCTTTTTTACATCCTGAACTTTGCTCATAACATCAAGTGAAAATGCATCTATTCTAAGTGATGGCAATGAAATATTGACTCCCTTGCCTTTGAATTCATCTATAAGGAAATTCACAAGTCCTTCAAGGTCTGAATAATCACTGGAAGACAGCGAACTTAATGAAATTTCTTCATGTCCTGTATTTTTTAGCATTTTATATGCCATATTCTTAAGATATTCAAGCTTCCTTTCACGAACAGGTCTGTATACCATACCTGCCTGACAGAATCTGCAACCACGAATACAGCCACGTTGAATCTCTAATACAACTCTGTCCTGTGTAGCTTTTATAAAAGGAACTAATGGTTTTTCAGGAAAAATACCTTCGCTCATATCTACAACAAGCTGTTTGGTGATTTTCTCTTTAGCATGTGTATTATTTGGGGTAAACGATGCTAAAGTCCCGTCTTCCTTATAAGTAACATCATAGAACATAGGGACGTATAAGCCCTCAATATCTGCTGCCATTTCAAGAAATTCTTTCCTTGAACCACCGTTTTTTTTCCATTCTCTGTAGGCGTTAATAAGCTCTTCGTAAACAGTTTCACCTTCGCCGATGTAGAAAATATCAAAAAAATCAGCAAGGGGTTCCGGGTTATAAGCACAAGGGCCACCTCCGATAACGATAGGATCCTCCTTAGTTCTGTCCGTTGCCATAAGAGGAATCTTGCTTAAGTCAAGAATCTGAAGAATGTTTGTGTAGCACATTTCATACTGGATAGTGATTCCAAGGAAATCAAAATCACGAACCTTATCCTGTGTCTCTAACGTAAAGAGTGGTATATCCTGCTCTCTCATGATCTTATCAAGGTCAGTCCAAGGCGAATAAACTCGCTCGCAGTATACACCATCCATTTTGTTAAACATATCATATAAAATCTGAATACCAAGATGTGACATTCCGATTTCGTACACATCCGGAAAACACATTGCGAAACGTACATCTACAGTACTCAAATCTTTTTTTACCATATTTACTTCATTGCCGATATATCTGGCAGGCTTTTCGATACTCATAAGTATCTCATCTGATAAAGCTAATTTTGTCAATGTTAATCTCCTTATCTGTCTGTCATATTATATTACTTCGTTAAAAAAGCAGCTTCTTGAACCTGTATGGCATGCAACTCCAACCTGCTCAACCTTGGCAAGGAGTGTGTCTTTATCACAGTCAAGAGTAAGAGACTTAACATACTGGAAATGTCCTGATGTCAATCCCTTTACCCAAAGCTCATCTCTGCTTCTGCTATAATAAGTCATAGTCTTTGTTTCAAGAGTCTTATTATAAGCTTCTTCGTTCATATAAGCAAGCATTAACACTTCGCCGTTTTCGTAGTCCTGTACTATTACAGGAATCATTCCGTCATTATTTAATTTCAAATCTTTAAACTTAAATTCTGTCATTATAAAGCACCTTTCGTAGACATTAAACCGTCTATTCTGTTATCAGTAATAGTAGCTTCATCAAGAGCCTTTGCAAATGATTTGAAGATACCTTCAATTATGTGATGATTGTTACTTCCATCTAACTGCCTGATATGGAGATTCATACCGGCAGAATATGATATGGCATAGAAAAATTCTTTAACCATCTCAGTGTCAAAATATCCAAGCTTATCTACTGTGAGTTCAGCATTAAACACAAGATAAGGTCTTCCGGATAAGTCAAGTGATGAAAGAATTAATGCTTCATCCATCGGCAATATGCAGGAACCAAATCTCTTGATTCCCTTCTTATCAGCGATAGCTTTTTTGATTGCCTCACCAAGAACAATACCTGTATCCTCAATGGTGTGGTGAGAATCCACATATAAATCTCCCTTAACCTTGCATTTTAAATCGAAAAGTCCATGCTTTGCGAAGCTCACAAGCATATGGTCAAAAAAACCAATGCCTGTGTCTACGCTCGCCTCACCTTTTCCATCAATATTAAAATATAATTCAATATCAGTTTCTTTAGTTTTTCTTGTGATTTTAGCATCTCTTGCCATAGGTTTACCTCCCTATTCTTCAAATCTGACTTTGATTGAGTTGGCGTGTGCCGTAAGCTTCTCAGCAGTAGCAAACTTGATAATATCCTCATGAATTGGCTCAAGAGCTTCTCTTGAGAATGAAATAATACTTGATTTCTTAATAAAGTCATCAACACTAAGTGGTGAGAAGAATTTTGCCGTTCCGTTAGTCGGTAATACGTGATTTGGTCCTGCAAAATAGTCACCAAGTGGTTCGCTACTATATTCTCCGAGGAAAATAGCACCGGCATTTCTAATCTTTGTCATTGTATTAAATGGATCTTTTGTGACGATTTCAAGGTGTTCTGACGCGATTTCATTTGCTGCTTCAATAGCATCCTCCATATTATCAGCCACTAAAATATATCCATAGTTTTCCAATGATTTCTCTAAAATTTCTTTTCTTGAAAGAACGTTAACAAACTTGTCTACTTCTTTTGATACCTTGTTTGCAAGCTCTTCACTTGTAGTTACAAGAATAGCTGAAGCAAGCTCGTCATGCTCTGCCTGTGACAATAAATCGGCAGCTACAAAACGTGGATTTGCTGTTTCATCAGCAAGTACAAGGATTTCACTTGGTCCTGCAATAGAATCAATACTGACATGTCCGTATACAGCTTTTTTTGCAAGGGCTACATAAATATTACCAGGTCCCACAATTTTATCTACCTTTGGAATTGTAGCAGTTCCGTATGCAAGTGCAGCTATAGCCTGTGCACCACCTACTTTGTAGATTTCATCAACCCCGGCTTCCTTAGCTGCAACCAAAGTACCAAAATTGACCTTTCCATCCTTTCCCGGAGGTGTTGTCATAACAATCTTGTCAACACCTGCAACCTTAGCTGGAAGAACGTTCATAAGAACTGATGATGGGTAAGCAGCCTTTCCGCCAGGCACATACACACCGACCTTTTCAAGAGGAGTTACCTTCTGACCAAGAATTGAACCATCAGGCTTTGAATCAAACCAGCTGTACTGCTTCTGCTTCATATGGTAATCTCTGATATTTACAAGAGCTTTTCTTATAATGTCTACAAGACCTGTCTTTTCAAGCTCTGCATAAGCTTCGGCTATTTCCTCTTCAGTTACAAGAATGTTAGAGGCGTCAAGGTCAGCACCGTCAAACTGTTTTGTATAAGAAAAAACTGCCTCGTCACCTTTATCCTTAACATCGTTAACAATTACATTAACTTTATCTGAGTATGAATCATAATTGTTAGGACTTCTCTTTAACAAGTCATTAAGAATATCTTTTTTTGTGTTTTCATTTAATTTAATAATACGCATCTATATTTCCTTCTTTCAATTAGTTGACATAATAATATTATTGTTTGCTTACAACTTCCTTGAGTCCATTTATAAGCTTTACAATTCTCTCATTTTCCATTTTCATACTAACCTGGTTTACAACCATTCTTGCAGAAAGCGGACAAATCTCTTCAAGTACATCCAGTCCGTTTTCTCTAAGTGTTGAACCTGTTTCAACTATATCAACGATTACTTCTGAAAGTCCAACAATTGGAGCAAGTTCAACAGAACCATTGAGTTTAATTATCTCAACAGTCTGATGCTTTGTGTTGTAAAAATAATCCTTTGCAATCTTTGGGTACTTGCTGGCAACTCGAATCATCTCATGATGCTGTAATAATTCCTTTGCAGATTTTGGACCACATACACACATTCTGCATTTTCCAAAACCTAAGTCTAAAACTTCAAAAAGCTTCCTTCCCTCTTCAATAATTGTGTCGCTACCAACAATACCAATATCTGCTGCACCGTATTCCACATATGTAGGAACATCACCTGCTTTAGCCAGGAAAAATTTAAGCTTTAATTCTTCATTGACAAAAATAAGCTTTCTTGTTTTTTCATCTTTCATCTCTTCGCATGTAATACCAAGCTGTTCAAATAATTCTAAGGCCTTTTTGGCAAGGCGGCCTTTAGCTAACGCAAAAGTTAAGTATCTCATCTATTTACCCAATCCCTTCATGATATCTTCATAAGTCACAGTTTGTCTATCTCCTGATGCAATGTCTATTATTGATAAATCCTTATTCTCTAAAAGAATTATCTTGGAGATTGATCTTCTGTGGCAATAATCAATGTAATCCTCAAGTGTCTTATTTGAGCGTTTTCTGACAAGAACTATGCGCTCATCATTTGCACGTAACTCGCCGGAAAGCCTGATAGCAGTCTTTGAGGCTGACTGTGTATAGAGAACCATTGTGTTATCATAGTCAACAGGTATTTCGATTTTCTGTCTTGTAAGTGCTGATAGAAGTCTGTCTACATCAATCGCAAATCCTATAGCCGGAGAATTCTTTCCAAACTGTTTTAAGAGATTGTCGTATCTGCCACCGGTTACGATTGCATCACCTGTTCCGTATGTATATCCCTTGAAAATAATACCTGTATAATATTCGTACTGACTAATCATACCAAGATCAAAAGATACGTATTCGCTGTATCCGTAGTCTGATAAAATATTATATAATTTTTCAAGACGTTCAATAGCCTTAAGTGCTCTCTTGTTATCTGTCAATTCTTTTGCTTTATCAAGCATGTCCAGTGAACCGAACAATTCAGAAAATTTCATAAATATTTTTGCATATTTTTCATCTATATCAGCGTCTTTAAGAAGAACTTCTATACCAAGGTAGTTCTTATTCTCAATCAAAAGTCGGAGTTCTTTTTCAACTTCTTCATTAATATCGGCTTCATCAATAATGGCCTTATAGAATTCGACCTGACCTACTTCAACCTGAAATTCCTTAAGCCCTGATTCTAACAGAGAGTCAACAACCATAGCTATCATCTCAGCATCAGCATCTGAAGTTGTGTCGCCAATAAGCTCAGCACCTGTCTGGGTGAACTCTTTTAACTTGCCCTGGTATTCATGATTGTTAATAAACATATTGCCCTGATAGCAAAATCTTATAGGCATATCTTCATCGCTAAAGAATTTGGCAGCAGCTCTTGCTATTGATGGTGTCATATCTGGTCTAAGTACAAGCGTGTAGCCTTCTCTGTCAAAAAACTTGTACATATTCTTAGAAGCAACACTTCCCCTTTCCTTGTTAAAAATATCAAAGAATTCAAAGGAAGGTGTTTGAATATCTCTGTAGCCATAACGACAGAGAACTGTATGAAGCTTCTCCTCTATAAATTTCTTTCTGGCACATTCTGCGCTGTAAATGTCTCTTACACCTTCTGGTGTATGTAATAATTGTTTGTCCATAATTAATCCTTTCCTGTATATGCATAAATCACTTTAACGAATTAAAGTGATAATTCGCTACCATAGTATTGTAAAGGCATTATACTTGATAATCATTATAGTGTCAATAATCTATTTCATCAAGGTACCTTTGAAGGCATGGCAAATAGTGTACCGGCACTCCGGGTTTTTGTGTAATAAGATATGATTTATCAATCTCATCATACTTAAAGCTTTTCCGCCCACCGGCTTCCATTCTATCATAAAATATTTTAATGTGTCTAAAAGGAATAAAATACATTTCATTTTTTGCTGTCAACGACAACAGGATAAAGGCGACTCCTTTTTGTTTTTCAAAGTCCTGCATAAACTCAATCTGGTGTTTATGAATGTTGTGCATTGGAATCGTATCTGTATTACATTCTTTTGCATCAAAGCAGATAGGAATCCCCTGTACTACTCCGATGTAATCAACAGTACTTTTTTGCTCAAAATATGCAAGCGTTATATGTCCTTTTGATTTATCAATATTAATAGGCTTTATAGGAGTTGGAATCTTTTGTATTAATCCTATGCCCTGTTCTTTGTATTTGTCATTAGTGAAGTTTATCAGCTCTTCTAGCGTAGAACCTCTAAGTCCTCTGCTTTTCCAAGTTCCCATGTATCCCCCTGACTAGCTCTCTCAAATCATCATCAGAATTAATATTATCGAATTCTGATGTGATTATATTTAGTGTGAATTTATCCGGTGTTGCAAAAAGTGGCGCCACATTATATTCCTCTGGCAGGACAAATTCATACGAATGAAGTAACTGGTTTTTTAGTGAATATTTATTATAATAATGCCTGTTAAAACTGTTATCACCATATTTTGTATCTCCGGCAAGTGGATGATTAATACTTGCAAGATGTGCTCTGATCTGATGAGGTTTTCCGGTTAAAAGATTTACAAGTATAAGCGTTGAGTGCCCGTTATTACATATTGGAAAATATCCGGTTTCTATCTCATAATAATCCTCATTTACTTTTGAATCAGATATTGTAACTTTATTGTTTTTTTCATCCTTGTACAGATAACCATCAATTGAAAGTGGTTTGTTTAATATGCCCTTCACTATACATATATAGTATTTGTGACAGGTTCTCAATTTAAGTGCATCAGCCATCATCTGAAGCCCCGCAAGGCTTTTTCCTGCAATAATTATTCCTGTTGTATTTCTGTCTAACCTGTTGCATATGGAAGGCTTAAAGGTCTTTATTGAGTCACTTGTAACGTCTCCTTTATTAATAAGGTATTGTAAGCATCTGTCATTGATGCTGTCATCCTTTATATCTGCCTTTTGTGATAAAAGTCCCATAGGTTTGTTGACGATTAAAAGGTTATCATCTTCAAAAATAATATCCAAATCGACTTCTTTTTTTGTAAGTTTTCTGTTCGTCATATATGATGAAAACTTGTCGAAAGTATCATCTGATAAATAGATTTTTACGTTGTCATTCTTATTAAGCTTTTCTTTTCCGTCAGCTTTTTTATCGTTAAGTACAATATTCTTTTTTCGAAGCATTTTAAATACAAACGAAGCTGGAGCTTTGTTAAGTACTTTCATTAAGTATTTATCAAATCTCTGACCGGCCTCGTTTGGTCCTATATTAAACTCTTTCATTCTACCTCTTTCAAACTATATGCTGTAAGATAACATAAGTTCTGCTATATTTTCGTCATATTTTGATGTTTCGGTGGTCGCCAGATTATTGACAGCACTTAAATATTTCTTTTCATCTGAAAAAATTGTAACGGAAGATATCTTGTAGCTTTTGCTGACAATAGTTTTAATATAGTCAGCTGCGTACTTCTTATCAGTTTTTTTATCTTTGATATAGCACACGATTCTATTTCCTTTAATAACAGCCAAGTCTATATTTGAATTCTTTTCTTCGTTTGTCAGAATCAAATCGCAAATCAATACACCATTAATATTCCTGACAGCGTCGTTTACTCTGTCATATGTATCAAAATCGCAGGAATGATACCTGGCAGTAATAAAATAAATAGATAAATACTTAGCAGCAGGAAGTACTGCTAACACTGCAAAAACAGTAAAAATTGTCTTTGTACTTTTATATCTTATATATCCTGTAAAAAAGAAAACTGCTACCATAAGCATGGCGAGTAATGTGTATATAAGCTGTCGTACTCTTCTTTTTTCAATATATCCTTTAGTACCCTTTTCAAGAAATAATTTCATGATAAATCTCCATTTCTTTTAAAAAAATTTAAGTAATAATGAATCGGGAATAACACTTCCTGCAATACGAAGCATTTTCATTGGGAGACCATATATTGAAACAGGTTTTCTGTTAATAGAATCATCAAGTGCCTTCATAGCTACCATGTCACAATCGGCCATAAATAATTCCTTGTACCAGACTTTTTCCTGACCGCTCTCGGCAATGTGGAAAAACTCAGTTCTGACAGGACCCGGACAAACTGCTGTTACATATATCTGCCTGTCCTTAAGTTCTCGTCCAAGTGCTCTTGAAAAACTAAGTACATATGATTTTGTAGCTGAGTATACGGCAAATCTTGGCTGTGGTAAAAAAGCGGCACTTGAAGCAAAATTGATTATTCGACTTCTCTTTGCCATATAAGGAATTACAAGCTGGGTAATCTTAGTAAGCGCTCTACAGTTTAAATCAATCATGCCGGTATTGTCCGAACATTTTATATCTATAACATTACCTATTTTGCCAAATCCTGCAGCATTAACTAAAAGTTTAACCTGCCCGTCCATATTATCTAACCGCTTGCTAAAATCATCATAGAATTCTTCGGTTGTTATATCACCATTGATTGTGACGCAGGGAATAATGGACTCTTTTTTTGTTTCCTGTAATCTGTCAGCTCTTCTTGCGATTAACCATATTTCATCTATCATAGGTAAAATATTATTTATCTGTGTTACCATTTCTCTGCCCATACCGGATGAGGCGCCCGTAATTATTGCGATTTTTTTCATAGCTTGTCTCCATTCTATTTCTTTTTATGAACGTTTCTGATTGTTTTTTTCTTAACCGGTTTCTTATCATTCTTAGGCTTTCTGAACTGAGCTTCTCTTTGTCTGTCAAAAGCAGTTTTTCTAGGTCTTATGAGACAATGCCTGTCAAAGCCTATAAGGTCGGTTCTTCCTGCTTTTGTCAAAGCTTCATAGACTAAATCATAGTTCTTAGGATTACGATACTGAATAAGTGCTCTCTGCATAGCTTTTTCATGAGGATTGATTGGTACGTAAACCTTTTCCATGGTTCTCGGATCATAGCCTGTGTAATACATACAGGTAGATATTGTTGATGGTGTAGGATAAAAATCCTGAACCTGTTCCGGCATATATCCGATATCTCGTAAATATTCAGCAAGCTCTACAGCTTCTTTTAAGGTAGAGCCAGGATGTGATGACATAAGGTATGGAACTACGAACTGCTTTTTACCCATCTGTTCATTCAGTTTTTTGTATTTTTTTATAAAACGCTCATATACTGCGTTTTCCGGTTTGCCCATTTTCTGTAAAACAGCATCTGAGATATGTTCCGGTGCAACTTTTAACTGACCACTTATATGATGTTCTACAAGCTCTCTCATAAAAGTATCATCAGGATCATTTATCAGATAGTCAAATCTTATACCTGAACGTATAAAGACTTTTTTTACCTTTGGTATTTCTCTAAGCTTTCTAAGAAGTGATAAGTAATCCTTATGGTCTATTGTCAGATTCTTACAGGGTTTAGGAAAAAGACACTGCTTGTTGGGACATACGCCTCTTGTCTGTTGCTTAACACATGAGGTATGCCTGAAATTTGCTGTTGGGCCTCCTACATCATGAATATATCCCTTGAAATCTTTGTCCTGTGTAAGGAGCTTTGCTTCTTCAATTATTGACTCATGGCTTCTGACCTGAATCATTCTTCCCTGATGGAAGGTCAGTGCACAGAAGCTGCATCCGCCAAAGCATCCACGGTTACTTATAAGAGAAAACTTGATTTCTGATATTGCAGGAACACCGCCTAGTGCTTCGTATGATGGGTGGTATGAACGCATATAAGGCAGTGCATACACATCATCCATCTCCTGCATTGTTAGGGGTTTACTAGGTGGATTCTGAATCACATAGGTGTGGTCATTATATTTTTCGTAAAGTCTTTTTGCAATGAAAGGATCAGTATTACAATATTGTGTGTAAAAGCTTTTAGCATATTCTTTTTTGTCGGCCTTTAATGCGGAAAATTCAGGTAGTGCAATTGCGTCATACACACTGTCAAGGTTGTTAGCCTTATATACTGTTCCGTCTATAAAGGTGATATCTTTTACATCTATACCTGAATTAAGTGCATCAGCTATTTCAACAATTGCATGCTCGCCCATACCATAGCTTAAAATATCCGCACCTGAGTCTAAAAGAATAGAACGCTTTAAAGAGTTTGACCAGTAATCATAATGTGCCAGTCTTCTAAGGCTGGCCTCGATTCCACCTATGACAATAGGATCATCCTTATATACCTGACGAATAAGATTGCTGTACACAACTGTGGCGTAATCAGGACGTTTTCCCATAATGCCACCTGGTGTATATGAATCAGTCTGACGTCTTTTTTTGGAAACTGAATAATGATTAACCATAGAATCCATATTTCCTCCCATTACAAGAAATCCAAGCCGTGGTTTTCCAAATATGGTAATCGAGTTCTTATCCTTCCAGTCTGGCTGGGAGATAATTCCTACCCTGTATCCCTTTGATTCCAGTATCCTGCTTATGATTGCATGCCCAAAGGAAGGATGGTCAACGTATGCATCTCCAATTACATATACGAAATCAACGTAATCCCATCCTCTTCTTTTCATATCCGCTGCACTTATTGGTAAAAAATCTTTCATTGCAGTGTTCCTTTCTTATTGCAAATTGCTTTTAGAGAGTTTATCTCGTTCTCTGTAAGTGGTCTGTAACCACCAAGTGGTAAAGTTTCATCAAGTGTAAGTGAGCCCATAGATAGTCTCTTAAGATATGTCACCTTGTTACCTGTTGCCTCAAACATTCGCTTTACCTGATGATATTTACCCTCGTGAATTGTTAATTCCACACGCCGTTTATCTAATATTCTTAGCACAGCAGGCATTGTCTTAATGCCGTCTTTAAGTACTATTCCGTTTGAAAATTCTTTAATATAGTTATCTGAAACATCCTTAAGAAGTTCTGCATAATAAGTCTTATCTACATGTTTTTTTGGTGCTAAAAGCTCATGGGCCAGGTCCCCGTCATTCGTAATCAGAAGCAGACCCTCTGTATCCTTATCCAGTCTTCCAACAGGAAACATATCTTTTCGGTTTCCCTTAACTAAATCCATAACAGTGCTCTGCTTCTTATCGCTTGTTGCCGTAATTACTCCGGCAGGTTTATTTAACATGTAATATTCATATTCTGAATAGCTAATAACTTCACCACTAACCTTTATGATACTTAAGGCAGTAGTGTCAATCTTTAGACCAGGGTCTTTTACAATGATATCATCCACTGTAACGAGGCCTTTTTTTAGCATATCTTTAACTTGTGTTCTTGTGCCTACGCCCATATCGGCGAGGTATTTGTCTAATCTTATCATACTTCTATTCTATTCCCTGTGCTCTGTAGCCTTCTGCTATAATATCAAGTTCTTCACTAAACTGTTTTAACTGTTCTAAATCGCTGTTTACGTATATCTTGTAGAATTCATCCTGAATCTTAACAATTTCACGTTTGTTAGCTGATTTGTAAAGGTTTTGTATAGTGTTAAGAATCTCGGCTACTACATTTGCTTTCTCCTGGAAATAGTTCTGAGAACCAATAATTTCATTACGGATACGTGACATTTCTTTGTCAAGATTTATGATGGCCTCTGATGCACCGCGAAGTCTTTCACGGACTGTTTCAGGCATGTTCTGACGATATTTGTACTGAAGCGAATGCTCAATTGTCGCCCAGAAATTCATAGCCATTGTTCTTATCTGAATCTCAACCTTGATTCGTTTGTTTCCATCCATTGTCTGAACATTATAGTAAACTATCATATGATAACTTCTATATCCGCTGTCCTTCATATTCTTTACGTAATCTTTTTCGGATTTTATCTCCATATCACCACGATTATGAATAAGTTCAACAACCTTCTCTATATCTTCAACAAACTGACAGATTATACGTATACCTGCGATGTCTTCGATTTTTTCATCGATATCATCAAAATCAATTTTTTTCTTTTGCATTTTTTCAAGAATGCTTGAAATCTTTTTTACACGGCCAGTGACCTGTTCGATTGGGGAATACTGACCGGCCCCTCTATATTCAGTAATAATGTATCTGAATTTTACTTGTAATTCATCTACAGCTAATTGGTAGGGACTTAATTTTTGTCTCCATAACTGAATCTCCATAATCCACCTCTTATAATTATATTTTAGTGACCTGAATCAATTGTGATTCTTCCACGACCGTTTTGCTTTGACTCATACATTGTAAGGTCAGCCCTGTTGAGTAAATCTGAAATATTAGAGCATATATCAGGGTATGACGTAATACCAATACTTACATTGATGTTGATTTTTTTGTCTTCAAAATCAAATTCATGATGTTTTAGTTCTTCATGAAATTCTTTAATAATTTTATTTACCTCTTCAATCTTCTTGTCAAGGAAGCAGATAACAAATTCCTCACCACCATATCTTACTGCGATACCATTATGTCTTTTTGCGTATTCACCGGCAAGTCGACCACAATATTTTATTACTTTATCTCCAAAAATATGACCATAGTTATCATTGATTAACTTAAATCTGTCAATATCGAATAATACAACAGTTAAGTCTGTGCTGGAAGCAACTGCTCTTCCTGAATATTCAGGATAAATTGAGTTGAAATATCTTCGATTATATATAGTTGTAAGCGCATCCTTTGTAGCCATATCCTGAACCTTTGCATACATAAATGCATTCCTTAGTGCAAGAATAATCTGTTCAACAATAGTCTCATAGAAGCTTATGTTATCTTTGAAATAGCCATATGAATTCTTTCCCACAATCAAAACACCAGATGTTTTATCCTGTACAACCATAGGATAAATTAATAGTGATCCGATATTTGAGCCGATAAGGAAATCGTACTTACCATCAGGGACTCTGTTATCAGCTACATAAGTAGCATTTGGTAAATAAGAGTAAAACTTGATAAATTCACTTTTTCTAAGTGTTGATACAATATCATCACCAAGATTACTATCACTTGTACAGTTGGCACTTAACAGCAATTCTTCCGGATCATCTTCGTTTCCCTGTCTGTTAATGATAACTGCGCATAAATCAAGCTTTAAATGCTCCTGTATACCATCAGTGATAAAATTCATAATTTTATGGGAATCAAGTTCACTGTTAATCTGTTTTACCAGCATATATTGAAGCTTCATCTCAGTATTACTTCTTGAAATTGTAGTATTTGCCTTTTCAAGAAGTAATTTCTGTTTGCTTAACTGTTCGTTTGCTCTAACCAGTTTTGATTGATAAAGCTTAAGATTATCAGCTTCTTCTTTTGAATTGATTGCTATACGTTCGTGCTTGAATATTGCTTCGTAAAAATCACTAAGCATTTCCCCCAGTGATTTAATTACAGCAAAGAACATAGTACCAACAAAGAAAGAAAGTCCAAGTACTGTTAATATATCGTAGCTGCTAAGATTTTCGTTGATAATATATTCAATAGTCATCACAAATAACAAAGGCGAAACACATACAAGCAGTGCATTTATCCTGTAATATGGCTCTGTAATGTCAAATAACATCATAAGCTCAAGATTAATAATCGTATAACATATACACATTCCTATGAATACCATTTCCATTGATAGTAAAAGTTTGTTATCCTTAGGAGTTGCAGTGAATCTGTAATTATGATTATCAATCATTGATATTGATATCATAAAAGAAACAACAATTCTTGAAAACATAATGAATAATGTGCTTTCAAAATAGTGTTTTTTTCTGGCTATGATGCCATCTATAATCAACATCAGAATAACAATGAATCCACTTATATATGTACTCAATCTGAGATTTATGCCAAAGCAGGCAAGCATAAAATAAAATATCGACATAGCATATGCTATGAGGGTATTTGTTTTTGAGAACTTAACCTGCTGTTCAAGTTGTGTAGTCTTATTGTCCATCAATTACCTCCAATAGAGTTCAATTGTATCTCCATCTTTGATTGCATCTGTAAACTGACAATTGATACCGTTGATTGTCATAACTAAATCTTTCCCAAGTCCCTTTGTCCTTGTGTCAAAAGGATAATAATCTAATATATCAACCATTATGTAGGAAGCTTTATTGTTAAGCGTAATACTTGTGCCATTCACCTTTACTGTAATCTCCAGGTTGTTAGTCTGTACTGCTGCTTTACTTTTAACTTCCTCAGCTTTTTCGTCCGTAACTCTATCCATAGCGTTATTTGTAGCTTCATCTATAGCTTCAGTATTTTCTATTATTTCTTCATCGTCATTCGATGATGAGTAATCTGTATCAGTTATCCTAACAGTAAAATTCTCATATACATATGTATCTAAATCAGCTTTTTGATTGTTCACATAGATTTCTTTGCATGTAATGTCAATATCCATAAATTCAATAAGCTGCTTTACAGTGTAATAATCTAGAATCTTTATGTTATCATTATCATTTATGCAATATGAGCCGGGAATGAGTTCTTTGTTAACCTCTGCAAACCTTTCACATATCACTGGTTTATCATTCACTATTACCTTCATTTCACTCTTGTATTCAGGAATCTGCTCAATCTTAAAGGTAGCACGTTCTCCTTCAGTTGATTCCTTGATTACTATTACATCATTCTTCCGGATTGTAGAGTTAATATTGGCTGTTTCTCCGTTAATGGTAATCGTTGCAGGTTCGCCGGGAAGACCTCTTATCATACGCTTCTGGTCATTTACATAATAAATAATTTCTCTGCCACGCTTAGGAAATAAATTCTCATTTGGGAATTCAATCTGCATTGCGGCATCTATAACTGTTAATTTGTCGTTATCATATAGCTTGATTCGCTGTCCGTTAATGTTTACAAAGATGAAATTATTCTTCTGGTTGTAAAAATTAAGACATATACCAATCGGTGTTACAAGTAACGGATCTTTCTTAACACCTTCCTGCATAAAGTCTACACCGCCAAGAACTTCCTCTCCCCTAAGTGCAGCTCTCTCCTTCGGTATATCAAGGTATTTTGAAAGACCTTCCACAAAACCGGCAGCTTTTCCGCCGCCACCTACAACAAAGACAGCACTAACACTTTTTCCACCATTTAATTCTGTAATCTTATCAGCAAGTTCTTTTGTGATGCTGTCTACAGTAGAAGAATATGCTTCTTTTACTTCTGTAGCAGGAACTTTTTGCTTTAGTCCCATAACATCTTTGAAGGTTACGGTTTTTTTCTTGTAGGCTGAACGTTTTATGTCTTCTGCCGTATTAAAATCAACAAGGTATTTGTTCACAAGTGATTCTGTTATCTCATCGCCGGCTCTTGGAACCATACCATAAGCGACAATGCTTCCGTCCTTTGTTATTGATATATCACTAGTACCTGCTCCCACATCAATCATTGCGATGTTAAGTAATCTGAAATTCTCAGGAATGGCTATGTTAATAGCTGCGATTGGTTCCAGTGTAAGATTAGCAACATTAAGTCCTGCACCACCAACTGCTGAGTACAGTCCGTCAACAACTTCTTCAGGTAAAAATGTAGCAAGAACATCTGCCGATATCATCTTCCCTTTGTGTCCTTCAAGATTTCCGATAACGTAATCGTTAAGATAATATTTAACCACAGAATATCCGACACAGTAAAACTTAATGTCTTTTTCTTCACTTCTAATCTCTTCATAAGCTTTCTCAACACCCATCAAATCAAGGGCATAGATGTGTTCGCTTGTTATGAATGTCTCCTCGGTCATATCATAATCCACATGAACAGTCTTAGTCTTAAGTACACGACCGGCAGCAGCGATACACACGTCATTAAGGGGAGCTCCTACCATAACTTCAATCTCTTCTTTAACCGTTCGTATAGTATCTGTTACCTTGGCAATGTCATGAATCTGTCCGTCAAGCATTGCTCTTGTAGAGTGTTCTTTTACATAATGTGCTATTACTTTAAATTTATTTCCTTCAAGATATCCAACAGAACCTACAATACTGCGTGTTCCGATATCAAGACCAAATACTAATTGTTCGCTCATTTTATTGTGTGTTACCTCACTTTTTTCATATTCGCATATATAGTATAAGAATAGCACAAAATGGACTAAAACTCTAGTGCTTTTTTGATACAGGCTCTGGTGTGATCAATGTCAAAACTGTTGTCTATTTTGTAGTCGCACTTTGATTCAAATTCTTCATCAGATAATTGGTTTTTCATAATCGAATCTATCTTCTCATCCGAGTAGCCACGACTTTCCTTGAGTCTTTTTCTTCTGGTGTTTTCGTCCACATAAATATACCATACCTTATCGCACACTCTATCGTATGCTGCTTCCAACAAGAGAGCCGCCTCAATCACATATCCTGCATACAAAGAAGCACCATTTTCTTCGGTTTCCTTTATGTCATCCAGGATATAATGTAGAACTCCGGGATGAATAAGACTGTCAACATAATCAAGATTTTCAGCATCTGCAAAAATAATTTTAGCAAATTCTTTTCTGTCAATTTCTCCATCAGAGCCAATAATCTTTTCACCAAACCTTTTTACAAAAGCATCGTAAATCTGTGTACCTTTTTTCATTATAAGATGCCCGATTTTGTCTGCTTCATATACTTTGTAATTGTATTCGTTCTGTAAAATATTTAAAATTGTAGATTTTCCGGCACCTACACCGCCGGTTATACCTAATATCATAATTATCATTCCTTTTATTAGTGAGCTTCAAGCCAGTTATCGCCAACTCCCATACCTATCTCTAACTCGACTAAGAGTTTCGCAGCATTTTTCATCTCTTTTTCTACTAACTCTTTTACAATTAAAAGCTCATCTTTAGCTGTTTCGATTAAAAGCTCATCATGAATCTGTAATATAAGTCTTGATTTCATTTTCTTTTCTTTCAAGACTCTGTCAACATTGTTCATAGCTATCTTTATAATGTCGGCAGCAGTCCCCTGAATAGGTGAATTCATAGCTACACGCTCGCCAAATGAACGCTTGATAAAATTGCTTGATTTGATATCAGGAACCGGGCGGACTCTACCGTACATTGTAGATACATATCCCGTTTCCTTTGCATTTTCAACAGCCATATCAAGGAAATTCTTTATTCCTTTGTAGGTTTCAAAATACTGCTCGATATATTTTGCGGCTTCTTTTTTTGTTATTCCAATATCGTTGCTAAGGCCAAATGAACTGATTCCGTATACAATTCCAAAATTAACTGCCTTAGCATTTCTTCGCTGGACTTCAGTCACTTCATCAAAAGGTATATTAAATACCTTTGAGGCTGTTATTCTATGAATATCAGATGATGATTTGTATGCTTCGATTAAAGCTTCATCATTAGATAAATGTGCGAGTACTCTAAGCTCAATCTGCGAATAATCAGCATCTACAAATACATACCCCTCCTCAGGAATAAAGACTTTTCTGATCATTTTGCCCATTTCCATACGGATGGGAATGTTTTGAAGATTCGGTTCTGTACTGCTGATTCTTCCGGTAGCCGTTATTGTCTGGTTAAATTTTGTGTGAATTCGTCCGTCTTCTCTGATAAAAGTGGTCAGTCCGTCTGCGTATGTTGATTTAAGTTTTGTAAGCTGTCTGTATTCGAGAATCAAATTGATTACAGGACATTTCGGAGCAAGCTTTTCCAGTACATCTGCTGATGTTGAATACCCTGTTTTTGTCTTTTTTCCACCTTCAAGTCCCATTCTCTCGAACAGTATTTCTCCAAGCTGTTTTGGAGAATTAATATTAAATTCTGTACCAACCTGTTCGTATATAGTTTTTTCCAGTGATTCAATTTTTACTGCAAGCTCTTTAGAATATTCTAAAAGTGCGTTTCCATCTACCCTGATGCCAAAACGCTGCATAGAATAAAGGGTGAAAAGTGTAGGCATCTCTATATCAAGATACAAGTTATACATCCCTTTTTCTTTTAACAGCTTCTCCAACAAATCTACTGAATGACAAGCTATATATGCACCATAACAACCCTTTGTCCTGATATCTGAGTCAGGACATATTATATTCATATAGTCTCTTGCTATATCATCATAGTTATATGTGTCTTTGAGTGGATTTAAAAGGTACGCCGCAATGGCTGCATCTCTTATATTTGATTTAAAATCTGCTTCTATATCCAGTTTTTCAAGTAGCTGTTTTAAATTAATAAAAGATACTATTTTATCGCTGTTAACAAGCTCTTTAACTTTATCTAAAAGATATGCTTCGCTTATAAAACCCTGTGCCAAAATGCAGTAAATATCTTTATTATCGTCTGAATTTTCATAGGATATACAAAGCATATTTTCTTCTTTGCTCCATACAGGATAAATACCAATTGTTGTAGCAGATAAAGCCTTTTTAAATATATTCTCAGCTTCGCCCAAATCGTCAATAATCTTAAAGTGTTCTTCTATTTCATTATGATTCTGTTCAATGTCTGTTATCTCGAATCTCTTTAATAAGCTCTTGAATTCAAGTCTTTTCATATAGCTGTACGCATCAGAATTAAACATAGTATTGATGTCGGCAGATTCAATATCTATGTCAATAGGAGAATCAATATTGATAGTTGCAAGCTCCTTGCTTAATACAGCGATATCTTTATGCTCTATCAGGAGATTTTTTATTCTAGGTGGTTTTACTTCCTCAATGTTCTCATATATATTTTCTACAGAGCCATATTCCACAATAAGTTTTGTGGCAGTTTTCTCTCCAACTGATGGGACACCGGGGATGTTATCAGCAGTATCCCCCATAAGAGCTTTAACATCAATGAATTCGGCAGGTGATACCTGATATTTATCTAAAACATCAGCCGGATAATAATTTTCAACTTCTGTTGTGCCTTTTTTTGTCTTTGGAATTCTGATTAAAATATTTTCATCAGATAGCTGGAGCAAATCTCTGTCACCTGATAATATGACTACATTATAGCCTTCCTTCATAGCCCTCTTTGCAAGTGTTCCAATTACATCATCAGCCTCATATCCGGGAAGTGTGGCGATTGTAATATTCATAGTCTTTAATACATCCTGTAAAAGAGGAACCTGTTCTCTTAATTCTTCAGGCATTGGTTTTCTTGTACCTTTATATTCTGCAAACATCTTATGTCTGAAAGTCTTTTGTTTTACATCAAAAGCAACAATCAGTTTATCAGGTTTTTCTTCATCAAGGATTTTGAACATAATGTTAAAAAATCCATATACAGCATTGGTATGCTGTCCACTGGCATTTGTAAGATCCGGAATACCATAAAATGCCCTGTTTATAATACTGTGTCCGTCTATTAATAATAATTTCTTCAATGTTGTTTCCTCTCTTAAAATATTTGAATGATTTGTAAAATAATGGCAACCAACAAAATAATATTGGCACCAATGCTTGTTACGGAGCTTATTACTCTCATTTTAAAATAGTTATAGGCAATTTCACTATAATTATTAAGCTTTGTATTAAGCGAACCTTTTAAGTCAAAGGATTTAGTTGTATCACTTTCTATTGTATCAAGACCCTCTGATAACATATAGAAAATTTCTAGTTCATCATAACATTCCCTGCAACATTTAGAATGATCTAAGAAATCATCCATTATTTCGAAATCAATTGTATCATTAACAAATTTAGAAATGTTATGCTGGAATACTTGACAATTCATAATATAGCAGTCCTTCCTGTTTAAATATAAAAAATAGTGTTGACATTTTGTGTATCTGATGATAGAATTTTGTGGTGCGCAGGAGTGGCGGAATGGCAGACGCATCAGACTCAAAATCTGACGTGAGCAATCACGTGTGGGTTCAAGTCCCATCTCCTGCACTCCTAGAAATACTCTCAATCCCTTGATTTTACTGGGTTTTTGAGAGTGTTTTTTTTATATACACTTCGTACGTTTCGTACGATATATGTATAACATACATAATATACACAATTTCTTATCATATGCCTATCTTTAATGTCTTGTTTATCTCTGCAGCTGTTTTGCTTTTTTGTGCTCTGTTAAAACAATACGAATTAAGTGTTGTACTCATATCCTTATGTCCTGCAAATCTCATTACTTCTCTTGGATTGATGTTTGGATTATCTAATAATGTGCTTATACATGTTTTCCTTAATTTATGTGGACTTCTTTCTGTTATATTTAGCCTTCTGCATAATCTACGCAATTTGTGGTCTATTGCATTATATCCTAATCGACCTTCATATTTTACGCTATTAGACTGAAATATCCATTCCTTTATAAATCCGTGTCTCTTATTATAATCTCGCACCATTTCGAGTATTTCTATTGCAGAATCTGTTAATGGTATTGCTCTGTTTCCATTTGTGCTTTTTGTATGCTCTAATACACCATTAACACCAGCCTGTCTTTCAATATACAGTACTCCATCAGATATATCTTCCCATTTAAGTCCAAGTAGTTCGCCTGTCCTTATTCCCGTTTGAAGAATAAGTAATATAGCAAGCCCCGCACTTGTCGGACATTGCTTATCATAATGAATTAGATCTGATAATATCATTTCTGACATAGCTTTTAGTTCGTCTTCTGTAAATACCTGAGTATTATCCTTTGGGATAAAATCTTGACGCAAGTTCTTTTTATCTATTTTTTTTCTTGCTTTTGCCCAGATATTTTCAGTGGTTATGCCTATTTCGTAATCGGATGTGTATTCATATACCTGGTTTACAATGGTAAAAATCCTGGCGAACTTCTTTTGATTTGGATTATATTTCTTTATCATTTCTGTCGCCCATTTTCGTAACTCAGCAGGTTCCACTTTTCTTATTGGCGTATTTAACAGCCATTGAGTAAGCTCTTCATTTTCGTAATACGCTCTCCACGAAGATTTTAACCTCTTGATATTACCTATATTTGAACCATATTCCTTTTCTTTTATCCAAAGTTCATACGCCTCTTTAAAAGTAATATTGATGTTGCTTAGATTTTGATAGAAGTCATATAGTACATCAATTAAATCAGATTTATTTTTCTTTCGTATACTTCTTGGTTTGTTTGTTAGTGGTTCATATACATATGTATAATAACCACTTTTTTCCGTGTAACCGATTTTTTGTGGATGTCGTAATAAGACATACCGTTCTTTTTGTGTTGACATAATTTCTTTTTCAAGCTGGTTTAACTTCTTAATTCTATCACAATCATAATCGTTTTTGCAAACGATTTTCGTATTGTTATTTGGAGCATTTTTAATAGTTAATGATTCGTTATCATTTAATAACATAAGCGATCCTTTCTATTAAGAGCTCTTAAATTGTTTGTATTTAGTTTTTAGTAGAATATATTCTACATATAGTATGACTGAATTACTTGTAAATGTAATTTTTAACTTTGTAAAAAAATAAAAAAACTCCAAACCGTTAAGGTCTGGAGAAGAAAATAAATTAAATTTCATCAAATAAACTTGAATACCATTTCCCCTTATCTAAAACAAAAATTTGTGTTGGATGATATATATATATCCATTTATATCACTTATATACGAGCAACTGCCTACTGCACAAACTTTATTTTGATCTCTCTCAAATTTAAGATTATAAACTTGTACATTATCACAATTATATTTGTTTAGCCTTTTTGTTAACCAGGTAATCAACCTCGCTTTAAATATTTCATTATCAGTAACGTCTATCATTTTTCTCAATATATCCACCTCACACTCTTCACATTACCATAGCTGTTATACCACTTGGTAATACTGTTATTTCTTCTTCAAAAGTGTCTTTATCGTATATGTCTGAATATTCTTTCCACGCTTTTTTCTTTGATGGATAAATCTGTATGCTTTCGATACAAAATTCTATAAATTCTTCTAACAATGTAAACTCGCCCATTTTTTCTATTATTTTATATGCAAGTTCATCTGCATCAGTTTTAGTTAGTCCATATTTATCCTGAATATATTTTGAGCATTCCTTATGAATATCATATGGATTCTTTTTTTCTTCTTTTTGCATTGCTATTATATTCCCGTGTTCCATATGCAATGATATGAGTCCTCTAGCTTTTACTGTAGTAGCACCTGTTAGGTCTTTAACCATCTGAATTGCGGTTTTTGTGTCAGGAGCTTTTACAATATACCTATCGCCTGTATCGACATTTATTGCACAAAACTCTAACATACGACATCCTTCCTTTCTAAAAGTCGATGATATTATCTTTACATTTATAGTATGTTAGTTTTTTTAGGTTATCGAAAAAAATAATACCAATTAGTGATTTCTGTATAGTAAAAAAAATAGCACCTCAAAATGAGATGCTAAAAAATGGTATAAATATAAGAAGTCACTCGTGCGAGACTTGAACCCACATTACTACCTTGAAAGGGTAGTGTCATAAACCAGTTAGACTAACGAGTCAACTACCCCGACCTACGGCTAAAGCCTTAGAGGTCGGAGCTTCCTGCCCTGCGGCGTTGGTGAAAGAATGCCGTATACAGGATTTAAACCTGAAAACCACTAAGAGTTCACTGTTTTTAAGACAGCCTCCTCACCACCCCGGACATACGACATAAATTGCGGAAGTCGGACTTGAACCGACATTATCAAGTTTATGAGACTTGTGAGTTACCAATACTCTATTCCGCAGTATAATCTGAGTAGCAGGATTCGAACCTACAATCTCACGGTCCCAAGCCGTGCGGAATACCAAATTATCCTATACTCAGTTAAGTATCTGCAAGGAGACTCGAACTCCCAACGTCTTGATTAAAAGTCAAGTGCTCTTCCAATTGAGCTATGCAGATATAAGTGCATCTAGAGAGACTCCCTCACGCATATTATTATGAATGAGCTTAAATCATTTGAGCCTGTCATTGATACATAAACGACTCTAGTGGGGTTTGAACCCACGATTTTCCGATAGACAGTCGGACGGATTAACCATTCTCCTATAGAGCCAATAGTCCTGCTGCCAAGAATCGAACTTGGCTGGTATTTAATACGACAGATTTACAGTCTGCCCCTTATCCATAAAGGTCTACAACAGGATATACATAAATCAAAAAAATACCACCTCACTTTCTTCTTAATTATTAGTGGTCGGTATTGGAATCGAACCAATTTCTTTCGGGCTTCAACCGAAGTAAATGACCACATAGGGATTATATAAAGCTGCTAAAGAATTAGGAATCCCCAAGGGAACTATGTACACCTGGATAAAAGCCTTCAAAGAAGGACGCCTTAGTGCAAATGAAGCGGTTCATACCCCAAAAAATGCTTTATCTCTTAACGATGAGCTTATCGAACTCAGAAAGCGTGTCAAAGAGTTAGATAAAGAAAACCGCCGCTTGAGGGAAGAAAACGAATTTCTTGAGGAAGCCAGTGCTTTTTTCGCAGCCAGCCGTCGGAAGTCAGCAAAAAACAGAGACTGATGTTTATTGCAATCAAAACGGATGACGGCAGGATTAAGGGCAAAATTTCTTTCTATTGCAAAGTGCTTCATGTTTCAAGGCAGGCATTCAGCAAATATCTGAAATCAAAGGATGCTCCCTGGAAATATCAGGCTCTGGCAGATGCAATGCTTGACATATGCAGCGAGGATGAATGCAATGACACCTACGGAAGAATCCGTATGTATCAGGCACTACAACTCAAACAGCCGGAAGGAGTGCATATTCCCGGTGAGAGAACGGTTTATCGGGTCATGGAAGAAATAGGCCTTAACCATAAACCAAAGCGTAAGCCTAATGGTATTACCAAAGCGGATAAGAAAGCCCGCAAATCCGACGATTTAATCCGACGTGATTTCACAGCCGGGAAACCTCTTGAAAAGTGCATTACAGATATGACTGAAATAAAGGCTTCCGATGGGAAACTGTATGTTTCAGCTATCTTTGACTGCTATGATTTAGCAGTATTGGGGCTTGCCATGGATACAAATATGAAAGCAACTCTTTGTGAACAAACTTTAGATAATGCCTGCAGAGCTTACCCAATGCTGCGTGGAGCTATTCTTCACAGCGACAGAGGCACCCAATATACAAGCGAACTGTATCGTAAAGCAATCAATAAATATGGCATTCTACAAAGCATGAACAGTGCTGGTGGCAGATGCCATGATAATGCCAGGTGTGAAAGCATGTGGGCACGATTCAAAGAGGAATTACTTTATGGTCGTTACGATACCTCTTCAATGACAGTAGAACAGTTAAAAACTCTCATCTGGAGATACTTCATCAGCTATTGGAATAACAGGAGGAGCTGTTCTGCTAACGGCGGACTGCCTCCGATGGTTAAGCGGCAGCAATACTATGCTTCGCTGCAGGAGGCAGCATAAGGTCGAACATTCTTGAGAAAAAGGTGTAAACCAATATTGACAATATCAATTGCCCGGATATGCCCTAAATTGATGATATAGGACACATGAATATGGGTAAACACCTTTTCATCAAGCTGTTTCCATATTTCTTCTGTTGTCATGTTTGTTTTGTAGGTATCTGAAAGAGTGTGAATGACAGCCTGCCGACCTTTCTTTTCAAAATACAGAATATCGTCACAACTGACACGGAAATGATTTTTACGGAATTGAAAGACAAAGTCCTGTTTTATCATATTGAGATAATTCATAGCTTTCAAAAGAACCGACTCAATTTTCTCAAATGTAATCGGCTTAGATATGTAATCAAACGTAATCACTTCAAAGACTTCCATGACGTATCTTGTATAACTTGTCAGAAAAACAAACAGGGCTTTCGCATCCCTTTTACGCACTTCTTTTGCCAGCTCCAGACCATTCATATCCGGCATCTCTATATCAAAGATATACAGATGATAATTCTCTTTGTCCTGCATGGAACACATTAGCAGCTCTTTCCCGCTAAAATACACATCATATTCAACCGGATAATCAGGAAGCTCATCAAAAGCAGCTTCCAACATTTCAACATCTGTCCTGCTGTCGTCACACACGGCAATTCTTAACATAGCAATCCCTCCTAGCGAAGAAGCAGGAATTACCACAAACTTATTTGATAAGCTTAGACAGATAAGCCAGTACCCGGTCAAAGAACTCATTCCTCTGCTCTTTGGTGCTGTTTGCCACATAATAGTCCAAATTAAAATCCTTTACATTACTGCTGATTCCGGTGATCAGGTAGGTAGGATCAATCCCATATGTATGGTACAAAATCAGTATCTTGTCAGCAGACAGCCCGGTTGCCCCGGCTTCCAGCTTGCGGTAATGTTCCTCCGTTACATCAAGCGTGGCGGCAAATTCTGCCTTATCCTTATTCATGTTTGTTCTTGCTTCTCTTAATCTTTTTCCAATCTGTATATTGGTGTCTTTTCTGTCAATTTCCATAATTTACACCTCTTTTCCTGTATAAATCATAGCAATCGACACTTTTCTGTCCTAGTCCAGAAAGCAACCCAATACACATCATTTTCCAACCATTTACAGGTTAATTTTTGATTTATCCCTAAAAAGCAGAAAACGAATGGTAAAATTAACTTACCACTCGTTCTCTAACCATATTTAGCTTTTCACAGCTTCCGTTTTATACCAAACATCAAACCTTTCGGTATGATTCCTGATAGCATATACCTAATATTTAATAACTGTATTCAAATAATCCATCTTAGCATATGTACCCATATACTAAACATTATCATCAGTTATTTTTGCTTGTGAATATATTTCTACGTTTAACAAGCATATTATTTAATGTTAACAAACATCTTCTTATATTCAAGAACCTTTACAGAAAATGACCTTTTTTTGCAGGAAACGGCAACAAAATATTTCAAAGCGGATAAAAGCTGAATAAAAAATCAGCCTCCAAACTGCTATCGTTCAAAGACTGATTTTATTTAATGTTATTCATACAAATGTGTATGTAGGGAATATTTAATTCTACTCTTCTAAAATATAAGTTATTGTCATTTTAGGTCTTGAATATTTTGTACCCCCGATAAATGCAGAGCCAAGACTCGGAGATGCAATATTTGTCCCTGTCATATACACAGACCAATATTGCGCCTTTTCCACCGATTACAGATGCACTGGAGCAATCAACCGTAACTTCTTTTACAATCGCATTATCCGGCAGACCGCTAAAATTAAAAGTAACTGTATTGGAATCCCCTGTAACTCCCGGCATCAATGCAATCGACATATCTTTATTTGCTGATTTCGTTGCTTTCGTGTCTGCTGCAAACGCTGTTACCTGTGAAGCAAACAACATTGTGAATACCAATGCAACCGCTATTATTTTCTTTAATTTCTTCATTGACTTTACCATAATCGTATTCCTCCTGTCTGTCAAATTCCCCTTATATACATTTGTTGAATTACATACTTTATGCTTTCATATCGAAATTACTTTGCACCACAACATTTTCATTTGTGGTTTCCACATTTGTTCCAGTGTTCAGCGCCTTTCTTGCGTCATGGTATGCCTCATAATATGCTGATTTTAACGCTGAATGTACATCCGTTTCTGCTTTTGTCTCCTTCTCATGCCACCCTACTCCTTGAGTGTATGTAAGAACTTCTTCCCCTCCCTCATTATATATATGGATCGCAGAACCAGCTCCCTCTCCTTGATATTCAGCCTCATATGGTATCCCAAATAAAATACACAGCCATCTTTTGTCTGCCTCTTGTATTTCTTTCATATCACCCATATTTCCAGAACTCATTGATTGGTTGAACTTACCTATCAGTGCTGCCCGATTTGGTGCCACTTTAGCGACCTCTGCTTTCCGCAAGTTCATAAACTCATTTCCCATATATA
>JBGVIE010000070.1:0-6572 GCA_045122895.1 Lachnospiraceae bacterium | reverse complement strand
TATGAAAAAATTTAAAAAAATTGTCGCATTTTTCCTTGCATTTGCAATGGTGTTCACTACATTCAGTGAATATGGTTTCGTAAGCAAGGCAAATGCAGCTGAAAACATTACGTTAAGATTCCATTTCCAAAAGAGTGATGGAAACTATGGTGCACTTGGTATATATGCATGGAAAACCGGTGCGGCAGGTACACATTATGCATTCACATCTGAAGATGAATACGGTAAGATTGCAACAGTTAGTGTTTCTAACACAACAACATCTATCAATTATCTTGTAACAGACAAGAGTTGGAATAAAGATTACGCATCAGACAGAGTGGCAAGATGGGATGCAATTTCAGCCGGATATGTTGATATTTACCTGGTATCGGGAGTTTCTTCATCATCGGTATTTACATCTACAGACGGTAAAACACCGGTTGAACTTATCAGTGCCTGTATCGCTGGTGAAGATAAGGTAGAAGCAATCTGTACAGGTTCAGAAGAAAATCCTGATAAGGAAAGATATGTGTTAAAGGATTATACACATGACGAACCTGTAGTTGTACCATTAAAGAGTGTAACATTTACAGGAACAAAAGCTACTTTTACCACAGAGGATAAGTTGGACTTTACACATGTTTACAGAGTTTTTAAACTTACAGAGGATAAGTCAGCGAATTCTTCATACGCATTAGCAAAGTTTGATTTTAACAGCGATTTCTTTAATGATGCATACAAGTATGATGGAGATGATCTTGGTCTTACATTTACAGATACTACAACTACTTTTAAGGTGTGGGCTCCAACAGCTTCTAATGTTGAGATTTTAGTGTTTGCTGATGGACAGACTACAACAATAGATGAGACAATACCTATGACAGGTGGTTCAGTACCTGAAAAGGGCGTATGGACAGCAGTGTCAGAAGATAAAAGCTTAATTGGAAAGTATTATCTTTACAAAGTGTATTTTGGTGAAAGTTACAATATTGCTATGGATCCATATGCAAGAACAGGTGATACATCAAATGATACTCCTTCTGAAAAGGATTTCTACGCTGGACAGAGAGGTATGATCATCAACCCGGACACTATCAAGCCAGAAGGTTGGGATAATGATAAACATATATTTTCAAATCCTACAGATGCAATCATCTATGAGACAAGTGTCAGGGATTTTTCAAGTGATATAGATTCTGGTGTACCAGCTAATCACAGAATGAAATATCTTGCATTTACAGATAAAGGCACAAAGAATTCAAAAGGAACATCAACATGTATGGATTACCTTGTAAGCCTTGGTATCACACATGTACAGATTATGCCTTCATATGATTTCTACGGAACAAACGAAACCAGTATGGGTGGTTATAACTGGGGATATAATCCTGTTAACTACAATATCCCTGAGGGTGCTTTTTCTACTAATCCAAAGGATGGAACTGTCAGAGTACTAGAATATAAACAGATGATTCAGGCATTACATAACAATAATATTGGTGCAGTTATGGACGTTGTATACAACCATGTAAATAACGCCAATTCATTCTCTTTCGAGAAAATTGTACCAGGTTATTTCTTTAGAGGCTCTAATGGTTCAGGTTGTGGTAATGACGTAGCTTCTGAGAGAGCTATGGTTAGCAAATATATTGTAGATTCGGTAATTTACTGGGAAGAACAGTATCACTTTGACGGATTCAGATTCGACCTTCTTGGTTTACTTGATGTAGATACTATGAACAAGTTAAGAGAAGAGCTTGACAAGATTAATCCGGGAGTTATGCTATACGGCGAAGGCTGGAACCTGGCTACTTCAAGTACACGTCCTGATGCATTGCAGGCCACTCAGGCAAACACAGAAAAAATGGACAGAGTTGGTATGTTTAGCGATGCTATCAGAAACGGGGTTGGAGGCGCTACATACGGAGGCGTGTCAAAGGGATACGCTACAGGTAATCCTACAAGTGGATATAGTGATGTTAAGGATGGAGTAAAGGGTAAGACATATTATACAAGCAATCCGTCTTTACAGATTAACTATGTTTCATGTCATGATAACTACACATTCTGGGATAAGATTTGCAAGGTTAATACAGGTGTGAGTCTTCAGACAAAGAAAGATATGAACAAGCTTTCAGCCGGTATTATTATGATGTCACAGGGTACTCCGCTTTTCTTATCTGGAGAGGAATTCTTAAGAACAAAAGGTGGAGATGAAAACAGTTATAAATCACCTGATTCAGTTAACCTTATGGACTGGTCTTTAGTTGATGATAACGCTGATGTTGTAGATTATTATAGAGGACTTATCTCATTCAGAAAAGCTCACAAAGCATTAAGATTATCTTCATCTGAAGAAGTTTCTGCTGCATTTAAGTATGAAACAGCACCTGACAAAGTTATCGCATATTCTTTAGACGGAACAAAGGCTTCAGATATTTCTGATAAGATTTATGTAGTTATCAACCCATATTCAGTTTCAAAATCTGTTACTTTACCTGCCGGAGACTGGAAAGTATGTATCAACGGCGAAGAGGCAGGAACAGATCCAATTGAAAGAGTAAGTGGTACATATAAAGCTGCTCCATATTCAATAAATGTAATGGTGCAGGGAAAAGTTAATTATTCTGATAAGACAGAAATCTTTGATGCAACAGCAGACATTTCATATACAAAAGTAACTGTTTCAGGAAAAGAGAATACACCTAAGGTTACTAATGTTAAATTAGGAGATAAAACTCTTACCCAAGGAACAGATTATGAAGTACTTTACAAAGATAACGTAAATGTTGGTACAGGTAAAGTTATAATAAAAGGTATCGGTAATTATGTCGGCCGTATCGAAAAGACATTTGCGATAAACAAAATCAGCATATCAAAGGCTAAAGTATCAGGTATCAAAAATGTTACATTTGCAGGAAAATCAGTTTCACAAAATGTAGTTGTAAAAGATGGCTCTAAGACATTAAAGAAGGGTGTCGACTATAAGGTAACATACAGCTCAAATACAAAAGTTGGTACGGCTACTGTAATTATTACAGGTATTAACAATTATTCAGGAACTATTAAGAAGACATTTAAGATAACACTTGCAAAACCGTCATTGACAGTAAAGGCATTGACTAAATCAGCAAAGGTTAGCTGGAAGAAGGTTCCAGGTGCTTCAAACTACAAGATTTACATGTCAACCAGAAGTTCAAGTGGATATAAAGCAGTGGCAACTGTTTCGTCTTCAAAATTAACTTATACAAAGAAAAAGCTTACAAAAGGTAAGAAATATTACTTTAAGATAGTTGCTGTCAGTGGAAAAACAACAAGATCATACTCTGCAGTTAAGTATGTAAAATCAAAGTAATTTGCGATTGGAGTGGTATATATGAATCAGAATAAAACCATGATTCAATATTTTGAATGGTATTTACCAGATGATGCCACACATTGGAAAAAAGTAGTGGCTAATGCTAAAGAGTTAAGGGAGGTGGGCATCACTTCGGTATGGCTTCCTCCTGCCTATAAAGGGTCGACCGGAATTCATGATGTGGGATATGCAGTATATGATTTATACGATCTTGGTGAGTTTGATCAAAAAGGTTCTATACCAACTAAATATGGTACAAAAGACGAATATCTGAATGCTGTAAAAGCGTTAAAAGAACAAGGCATTGAAGTGTTAGCAGATATAGTGTTGGGTCATCGAATGGGAGCTGATGAGCAGGAGAGAATCTTTGCTTACGGTAATGATGAATTTGACAGAAATAAGGAGATATCAGGCAAACGCAAAATCAGAGTATGGACAAAATTTACATTCCCAGGAAGAAATGGAAAATACTCCGATTTTAAGTGGGATTGGACTAATTTTCACGGCACTGATTATGATGCTGACAGTCAAAAAAACGGTGTATACCGATTTATTGGAAAACAATGGGATGAACAGGTAGACGGAGAGTTTGGTAACTATGATTATCTGATGGGTGTTGACCTTGATATGAGCGATCCGGAAGTTCTTGAAGAGCTTGATTCCTGGGGAAAATGGTACTACGATTTTACAGGCGTTGACGGATTTAGAATCGATGCTGTAAAGCATATAGAATTCAATTTCTTTAGAGTATGGTTGAATAAATTAAGAGAATATTCAAAAAAAGATATTTTTGCAGTAGGTGAGTATTGGAATGCAGAATTACATATCTTAGAGAATTATATTGAAAAGACGCAAAGGGCTCTTACATTATTTGATGTACCTTTACACTTTAATTTACATCATGCTTCTAATAGTAATGGCTACTATGATATGAGATATATTCTTAAGAATACTCTGTTTGGAACTGACCCTGAGATGGCAGTGACATTTGTAGACAATCACGATACGCAGCCCGGACAGGCTCTGGAATCCTGGGTGCTCGAGTGGTTTAAACAGCATGCGTATTCTCTCATATTGCTAAGAGAAGATGGAATTCCATGTGTTTTCTACGGAGATTATTATGGAGTACCTCATGACGATATTCCTTCTGTTAAGAAGATTAAAGAGCTTATTTCTCTCAGACAGACACACAATTATGGAACTATGCATGATTATTTTAACGATAGAAGCATAATTGGCTGGACAAGAGAAGGTATTGATGAAATTAAAGACTCAGGTTTTGCAGTTGTTATGACTATTAATGACGGTGGAGACAAACGAATGTATATAGGAAAACATTTTGCAAATCTTACCTTCAAAGATATGTTAGAAAACTCTGAAGCAGAGGTTTTAATTGATGAAAATGGATTTGGAGTATTTCCTGTTGAAGATGGTAGTGTTTCTATTTATGTGCTTGCATCTGATAAAGAAAAGGTTGCGACAAGAGATACCACACCATTTAAGGATGAAGTCGAGTTTGGTGCATTAGAGGATATACCGGATGGTGAGACACCTGAGCTCTTTTATGGAAGTAACTACACCAATCATAAGACTCACGAAGAGATTATTGTAGAAGAAACAAAGGAAGAGATAAAAGATGAAACTGTAGAATAGGAGGGGATTTTATGCCACATTCATCTGGTGGTGGTTCAAGAAGTGGTGGTTCACATAGTAGTTCAAGCCATCGAAGTAGCGGCTCTGGTGGTTCTGGTACAAGAATATCAAACAAACCTTTTAGTGGTTCCCATAAGTTTGTATATTATTCTAAGGGTAATGTGAATTATATATATTCAAGTTCAAAAACACCACCTAAGCATTTGAGCAAAGCTATTTGTATATTTCTCACATTATTTTATATTCCTTTTATTATAGCCGGACTCAGTGTAATGCTTATGTCATACTCCTCACCCCAAAAGGTAAAGGTGTATAGTAATAACTTATCTGTAATAACGGATACAATCGGAGTAATTGACAATAAGGAGGAGCTTTATAAGTCTCTTGAAAAATTCAGATTAAAAACGGGTATTCCGGTTACGATATTAACAATTAGTAATGATGACTGGAAGGATTATTATAATTCATTAGAGAATTATGCTTATGAAAAATATTTAAACTTGTTTAATGACGAACAACACTGGCTGATTGTTTATTCAGAGGATTCTGACTATGAGCATAATCAATGGTATTTTGAAGGAATGCAGGGCGATAATACAGATAATGTTTTATCAGTAGAGTACACGGATAAGTTTAATAAAAGGCTTACAGACAATTTGTATTCTATGTATGATGAAGGCGTATCAAAATGTTTTGCAGATGCTTTTGAGTGTATTTTGCCATCAATAATGAAGAGCAGATTTCATCCTGAGTTGTTTATTTTCGGATTTATTTTCCTGACATTCGCGCTGTTTCATGCATCACTTATGTTTGGGCTTACTCCAAACAGACTAAGAATGAGAAAGGCTGTACTAGTTCCGGAAGATTCAAGTCTCATTCAGTGTAATTATTGTAGTGGTTCATACTATTTAGGAACAACTAACACTTGTCCTCATTGTGGTGCGCCAATAGTAAATCCAATGGAGGAATTTGAACAAAAATTCGAACAGACAATTAATAATTAATAAAAAAAATCCCTCATTTAGCAGTTAGTTCTAAATGAGGGATTTTTTTAACTTCTCTGTTCTTTAAGCATCATCTTTGATAAACGTTTAATAAGATCCACCTTTCGAATCTGCTCTCTGGTCATTTTTGATTTCAAAACATCAATAATTATGTCTGTCTCTTCATCAGAAAATGTAATTCCGTTTTTGTTGGCTATAGCAGTCTGATTAAGAAAATATGCTATTAATTCTGTTCCCGGAATACCTTCTGAATTTTCTACAATTTTCTTTAAGGTTTCTATTTTCTCTTTTGGGATACTGTTTAATCTTTCATCATCTAAATCCAATTTAATATCCTTTCTATTATGTGTTTGTATTAATAATATTCATCATATTAATTGTGTTAATGATATTTAAGATATTGTCAATTTTTGCCCTTTCATTTTCAGGCAGAACTTTTTTAATATCATCAATCATATTAGCCGGAGTACGTTTAGATTCTTCAATTGAACATACTTCAAGATTAGAATTTTCACCGTTGCCGGATATGTAATTCAATGTCTGTTTCATTTCCTCCATTGCAAGAACTACTGAAA
>JBGVIE010000069.1:0-3466 GCA_045122895.1 Lachnospiraceae bacterium | reverse complement strand
AAAAATTGTGTTCATATGTCTTTCTCTTTCTTAATTTCTTATATCAATTAACTAAAAGCTCCCTTCATATTTTTCATGAAAGAATTTTGCTTTAATAAAAGCTCCGCCTTTATGTAACCAATTAGTCTTTTCCATATGTATATATCGTAATTCTTTTATTTCCGATTTCAATATTATCCCCTGCTTGAGTTGATATTCTAACCAAACATTAAAAATTATTTCCGACACTCTTCCATAAAATCTTCCTTGAAAAGCAGATAATTCTGGCATATCTATTCTCTCTCTTAATTGGAACAAGATATCAAATAACCATTCACAATATGAATCGAAGAATTTTTTCTGCATTATCATCATGTTAAACATATAACCACTTGTTCTATTTACAACCTTATCATAACACTCGACATACTCTGGATATATCTCAGATATTATTTCTCTTGTTACATCAAGATGAATAGCATAATGAGTATGTTTATAATGACTATATAAAGATTCTATATAGTACTTTCTTTTTTGTGGAACAAATACCTTGATTTTCTCTAGCATAGGTGAAATTTCTTCATATTTCAACACACTATCCCATTTATCTTTTTTCTTTTTCACTGAAAAATGTCTTCTATAATGGGCTAAACCCACAAAATCACAATCAAGATTTTTCCATGCCCAATATAGTCCCGTCAATTCACAAAAACTTGTATTTAATTCTGAAATATTCTCTCCCGAATTATCTTTTTGATATCCCAAATCCAACTCATTTCCATGTTCATCATATTTACCTGTTGCTCCTACATGAACCGGTAAATACATAGAATCTTCTGGCATTTTATATTTTTTATGCGTTGCAATTAATATTTTAACCTTTTTGCTCATATTTTAACTTACATCGATCCTTCTTTTTTTATTACTATCTCCACCGTCTTTATCAATATCTCCAAATCCAGTGCAAAGCTCCAGTTATTAAGATACTGTGTATCAAGCTTTACCACTTCTTCGAAGTCTGTTATATTGCTTCTTCCGCTCACCTGCCACATTCCTGTGATTCCGGGCTTTACGGCGAGTCTTGTACGGTGCCAAGGCTCATATTTTTCCCACTCATCCTCCGTTGGCGGACGAGTTCCTACAAGACTCATATCGCCTTTGAGTACATTCCAAAACTGTGGAAATTCATCAAGGCTCCAGTCTCTTATGTAATTGCCGATGCCTTTTTTCTTAGTGCCATCCTTAAGCACGCGGCTACCGATGATTCTTGGGTCCCAGTCCATCTTGAACATCATTCCGTCACTCACCTTATTCTGAGACATCAGCTCTTTCTTGCGTTCTTCCGCATCCATATACATACTTCTGAACTTATATATCTTGAACTTTCGACCATTTCTTCCTATTCTCGTCTGGGAGAAAAATATCGGTCCAGGCGATTTTATGAAGATGATTGGTCCTATTATAATAGTCAGGATGATTGTTATTATACATCCAACCAGACCACCTAATATGTCAAGCATTCTCTTTGCTACCACTTCCAGTGGCTCCACATATTTTACAGAGCTTGTGAGAACATTGTAATTTCCTATTTTTTCAATTCGCTGTTCTACACCGTCTGTGCCTATTCTCTGTGACATAACTACATGTACTGTTATTCCCATCTGATGAAGCGAATCAATCAGTTTATCTACGTCTGCGTATTCCGCACTTACACGTACCAGCACTTCATCTACCCATTCGTTACAGATATAATCTACTGCATCCCCGGCTCCTGCCACTACAGGCACTCCGGCTATCTCACTCTTTGTACCATCATTGTCCATAAGTACAATACCACTAAGCAAATATCTTTGATAGTTGTAATCTGCTATGTTTTTTATCACTTTTTCTGCTTTGTCACTTGTAGTGACTATTATAAGCGACTTATGACCGCCCTTCTTCATCCATTTGAGCAGGAATTTCTTCCAAATCATCCGGCACACTATACTAAGGCATACATATATAACAGCCATAACCGTTATGGTCTTACGTGAATATTCTGTAGTCATATGTATCGCGAATAGGTACATCAAAAGTCCAATCTCTATTATCGCTACATGCTTTATCGTGGATGCAAGCTCCTGTATTACACCTCGCCTTAGAACGCTTGAGAATGTTCCTGTCATAATCGCTACCACTATATTGATAAGTGTGAGTGGTATGAGCAAATCTTCGTACAATTCATTCTCGTACATCAGCCACGACCCATGTCTGAGCGCATATGCTACCAAAAGTGCTATGTGCATACATATCAAGTCGATTATCATAAAATCAAAATGCTTTGCCCAGCCTTTTAATCCCTTCCTATACATATCTGACTCCTCTTTCGATATTCCAAATCTCTTGTCTACTGTTACATATTCCGTCCCATACATCCGGTATATATTATTGTGTCTCTGTTATTCGCGTTTTATTTCCTATTAAAGGGCGGACTTATGCCCTCACAATATCGTCAAAATTATATATCAAGTACAGGGTATATGTCAAGTTATTATATTTTTTGACTTTTTTTACCATATTTTATTATGGGACAACTTTTTCCGGGGCATATTACTCCATTGTAGTCCCTTTCTCCACAGCCCATAATGTAACTCTACTAATCCCGGCTCTTTCTGCCACCAATTCTGTAGAAAGATTGCGGTGCAATCTGGCCATCTTTATCTGCTCACCCATTTCACTTAAAGAGATAATAGAGGATGATTTCATCTGCACATTCCTGCAATCCGCCAGAGGCTTTATCTTAGTTGGAGAAGATGTTCCAGTATATAAGTGAAAATCTTCTCCAACTAAGATTAAACACCTAAGATTCTTGAAGAAAACGAAATAACTGAGGAGAATTTTTCACAGTGGATAAAGAATATTCAGAAGATCGAGAGTGTCGAAAAGGCCATCAACGAAGTCAGGGAAGCGCTAAAAATATGTCGTGAATCTGGAAATCTGACGGTATACCAAGAGGAAGAGCTACTTAACTAATCTCCATTCCGCAGACGCTTATGCGTCGTAGGAATGGGGATTAATATGAATAAAACATGGTTGATGAATTATATGAGTGGCGAATTGATTGAAACTGAATCTCATCGCTGAACACCCTGAAATGGATGATGAAGAAATCGCCGAATTACTTTAAGATATTTTGCAAATTCAAAACATTCTTATCAATAACAGGGAGATAAAATGCTTATCTCCCTAAATTCAACAAATCTATTTTTAACATTTCCAAAGGAGTTTTCTAATAGCCTTTTATACTTACCAGTATATTATTTACCATATTTTTATAGATATAATATAAAAAGTTGTTGATTTTGCCATCACAATGATATACAATTAGTATGAAATCTAATTTCTTAACAGGTCTTCATTTCTGCCCATCGGCAATGAATTCCTTTTTTAAAAATCATTTTAATTACATATAGAAAATGCTGAAAGCAGATGTTATAATCATTTCTAT
>JBGVIE010000068.1:0-37140 GCA_045122895.1 Lachnospiraceae bacterium | reverse complement strand
AAAAGTTATTTATGAAGGATTAAAAGAAGCTGGCTACACAGTATACGGCGGTGTGAATGCCCCATATATCTGGCTCAAAACACCAGACAACATGACATCATGGGAATTCTTCGATTATTTGCTTGAAAAAGCAAATATTGTTGGAACACCAGGTTCAGGATTTGGACCAAGCGGAGAAGGATATTTTAGACTTACTGCTTTTGGTAGTTTAGAAAATACACTTGCTGCTATTGAAAAAATTAAAAATATGTAATAGAATTTTAGGGGATTGCAAATCGCAATCCCCTAAATTGCGTAAAGATATAGAGATAGAGGAAGAAAATATGCCAAGTGAAGCTTATAAAAGAGTAAAGAGAAAACAGGCTCTGAGAAGAAAAAAAGAACGAATAAGAAATATGCTAATAATAGCAGGTATAATAATTTTATTGTTAATTATACTATTAATCAAGGGAGCAGTTGCTTGTGTATCGTCATGTAACAAACAGGAGAAGAAAACACAAGTAACGACAACTACCGAGGCTACAACCGAAGAAGAACAGCAGGAGCCCACAACAGAAACAGTTGTTGAAGAAAAACCTATGTTTAAAGAGGTGACTGCACCTGCGGTAAGTACGAATTTCAAAAAAGCGGGAAGCGAGCTGTTATCACCACATATCGTACTGATAGATGTAAATACCAATGAAATAATAGCAGGAAGAAATTACAATGCAAAGATTTATCCTGCATCTATGACAAAGGTAATGACACTTATAGTTGCAGTTGAGAATTTAAAAGATATGGAAGATAAGTATAAATTTGATAATGAGACTATTGGTGTTCTTTATGAACAGGAGGCATCAATGGCGGGTTTTGCACCTGGTGAATCAGTTACAGTCGAAGATATGCTCTACGGACTTATTTTACCATCAGGGGCAGATGCTGCGGCAGGTCTGGCTAACAAGATAGCAGGTTCAGAAGAGAAATTTGTAAAATTAATGAATGATAAGTGCAAAGAAATGGGCCTTAAGAATACTCATTTTACTAATCCGGTAGGTCTTCACAATGAAGATAATTATTCAACTCCGGTTGAAATTGCTATGATTATGGAGTATGCGATGTCAAATGAGACCTGTGCTAAGATATTAAAGACATATCAGTACACAACCAGGAAGACAAAGGAGCATCCTGAAGGACTTACCCTTACAAGTACTATGTATAGCAGAATGTATGGAAATGAAGTTGATACAGTAGAAATAATTGGAGGAAAAACAGGATATACGGCAGAAGCATTGCAATGTCTTGTCAGTTATGCTATAAGAGATAAGGATGCTTATGTTGCAGTTACCGCAAAGGCTACGGGAAAATGGCATTGTATATTCGACACATTCGGGTTATATGGTAACTATATAAAGAATCCACCGGGATACGTTAGACAGTAGGACGTTTGGAGGTACGATATGAAGAAATTATTAGTTGCACTTTTAGTAATAATACTAGGTGTAGGCGGAGGAATAGGACTTTTTGCTCTGTCGGTATATCTGGGTACTGATATAACACAGAGTGATAATAACAATGTAGTGAACAAGAATGATGATGATGAAAAGGTAAACGGTACAAATATGGGAACTGATTATAAGCCAAACAGAAATGTAACTAATTATATTTTTGTAGGAGATTCCAGATATGTCGCTATGGAAAATCTTGCCACAGACACAGATACTTTTATCTGCAAAGAAGGCGAAGGTCTTAGTTTTTTACAGAGTCATATTTATGATATTAAGTCTAATATAGTGGATAAAGATACAGTAATAATTATTGGAATGGGAGTTAACGATTACAAATATTCATTTGATGATTATGTATCTACAATCAATCAGCTTGACGAAGAGGTTGACTGTCAGCTTTGTTATATGCTGGTTAATCCTGTAGATGATGAGAAAATACAGAATTCAGGATATCAGATTACAAATGAGGAGCTTGATGAATTTAATAACAATATGAAGCTGGCACTTAATTCGGACATTATGATAATTGACACGAACTCTTATCTCAAAGAGAATGGGTACAACACAGTTGACGGCCTGCATTATGATGAGGTGACATATGAAAATATTTACTGGTATATTAAATCATATGTAAATAATAATTAATAATTTTGTGATTATTTTTCTTGTAAAAAGATATAAAATAGCTAAAGTGAATTAAACAAAGGAGAATATGTGATATGAAGAGAAAAGTATTGGGTTTATTAATTGTAACACTTGCGATGGCTGCACTTTTTGGATGTGGCAAGAAGGATAAAGAGAAAAAACATGATTTTGAAGTGAGTAAGCTTGCCTCAGAAATCAATGATAATATAAGGTTTGATGAGATTACAGAATCACCTGCAGGCAGCAAGGTACTGGCAGTCAAATATGAAATTGATGAGAGTGAAATTATTAATTGTGCAGTATACAACAGTTCGTCGACAGCGGAAGAGATAGCAGTAATTGAAACAAAGGATGAAAAGAGCGCTGACGCTGTTTTGGAGGCAGCTAAGAAGCACATCGAAACACAGAAGGCTTTATATGAGTCATATGCACCTGATGAAGTGGCACGTCTTGATAAAGCCATTGTTAAGAAGCTTTCAAAGTATGTAGTTGTATGTGTGACAAGTGATACTGATAAAGCAAATGAAATTATAGATAAGTATTAAGAGGATATTTAAATGATATTTAGCAGCTTTACATTTTTAGTATATTTTTTGCCGGCAGTACTGGTACTTTATTACGTAACTCCTAAGGGGTTACGTAATTATGTTTTATTGGTAGCCAGTCTTATTTTCTATGGCTGGGGCGAACCTAAATATGTATTTCTCATGATGGCTTCAATTATTGTTGCTTACCTGTTTGGTATGTATATACATGGTGCGAAGCAAAAGGGCAAAGGCAAAAAAGCAAAAACAGCATTAATTATGTCGGTTATAATAAACGTAGTTTTTCTTGTGTTCTTCAAGGTTGCATACACAAAAGGTTTTTTGCCGCTTCCGATAGGTATTTCGTTTTACACTTTTCAGGTTATGTCATACATAATCGATGTGTATCGCAATGATGCGAAGCTTCAGAGAAATCCATTTGCACTTGGAACATACGTGACATTGTTTCCGCAACTTATTGCAGGTCCTATTGTCAGATATCAGACGGTTGCAGACCAGATTGACGAGCGTGTTGAAACGGATGATAAGTTTGCAGACGGTGTAGTCAGATTTACAACAGGTCTTGCAAAGAAAGTAATATTGGCAAACGGAATAGGATTTCTGTTTACAGAGATATCAGCACTTGGGCAGAATAATATGACAGTAATTACTGCCTGGATAGGAGCTTTTGCCTACACATTCCAGATTTATTTTGATTTTTCCGGATACTCAGATATGGCAATAGGTCTTGGAAAAATGTTTGGATTTGAGTTTCTTGAGAACTTTAATTATCCATATATATCAAAAAGTATCACAGAATTCTGGAGAAGATGGCATATATCGCTTAGCACCTGGTTTAGGGATTATGTATATATTCCATTAGGCGGTAACAGAAAAGGAAAAATAAGACAGTATGTTAACCTCGCTGTAGTGTGGGGACTTACAGGTCTTTGGCACGGATTCGGATGGAACTTCTTTGCCTGGGGAATGTTCTACTATTTACTTCTTGTATTAGAAAAAACATTTTTACTTAACTGGTTAAATAAAATTCCGTCTGTGTTTGCAAGAATTTACACAATGTTTTTCGTTATAATAGGCTGGGTTTTGTTTGCGATAGAGGACGCGGATGCGCTTTTACAGTATATAAAGAATATGTTTGGAGTAAGCGGCGTGTCATTTGCGGATTCAAGAACAACTATGTATATAGTTAATTATATTGGAATTTTTATCATAGCAGTTATTGCGTGCACGCCGGTTACTTCGGTCATTAAGAGAATTGCAAAGAAATACAGGGATAAAGCGTTTGGAACAATTTATAATATTGTGCTTTTGCCTGGAGCGATACTTGTACTTCTTGTTGTGTCAGTTGCTTTTCTCGCCGGCGAGAGCTTTAATCCGTTTTTATATTTTAGATTTTAGAAAGGCTGTGGGAATATGAATATTGAAAAAAACAGAATATCGAATATTATGCTCATAGCAATTTTTGTCTTTTTTATAGCGACATTGTCACTTGGAAGTATTTTATTAAAAGATAAGGATTTTTCTGAAGTGGAAAACAGAGTGCTGAGCAAGGCACCCAAATTTTCTGTAGATTCACTTGTGAAGGGGGAATATACAGACAGTCTGGAAACATACGCATCAGACCAAGTGATTTTTAAAGATACATTTGTAACACTTAAGAATCAGATAGTAAAGATTCTTGGAAGAAATAGGGTGAACAACACATATTACGCTGATGGTATGTATATTCAGGAATATATAGAAGATGAAAAACAGCTTCTTGACAATGCGAATAGTATCAAGAGATGGTGTGAACAAAATGGATACAAAAAAAATAAAATATTTATGTTGCTTGCACCAAATTCATCGGAGGTGTATAAGAGTAAACTTCCATGTGGAAACATTAACGAGTCAGAGGTCGGAAGTATAAAAAAAGTAGAAGCAGTATTGGATGATTCCCTTACATTTGTAGCTCCGTTTGATACGCTAAAAAAACATTCTGACGAGTATATTTATTACAATACAGACCATCACTGGACTATGCTCGGTGCATATTATGCATACGAAGAGCTGGCAGACAAGATGAAGATAAAGCCTGTAAAGCTTGAACAAATGAATAGGTTCAAAGTCAGAAAACCGTTTTACGGTTCGCTATATTCACAGGCGCCACTTCTTTTTACAGAGAAAGATAATATGACAGTATATGATTATCCGAAGCTGAAATATACGGTCAGCCAGATTAATTACAGAGCAGGCAAGGTTATAGAACAGAAGGATTCTTATATGGTAAAAGAGAAGTTTGGTGAAAAAGATAAGTATGCAGCACTCTTTGGTGGGAATTTTGCTTATGTGAAAATCAAGAATGATACACCTTCTAAAATGGCAAAAGGAAAGAAGCTTTTAGTGTTCAAGGATTCATATGCAAACAGTATTATGCCATTTCTTATTGATGCATATGAAGAAATCGATATGATTGACCTTAGATATTTTGATTATATGTCAAATAGAATAGATACATTGGGAAAAGATAACGGTTATGACAATGTGCTGTTTTTATATAATGTAAGCTTTTTGAATTCCGATAAGAATTTTATAGGGCTTTCTTATTAACCTATTCTTGACAAACCAAAATCAATAATGTAAATTATTATCATTGAGGAAATATTTAAATGCAGTGAACGAGACCCGACCATATGGAAATCAACAGGAATTTGACGTCGTCGACTGAGAGCGTTAATTGATGGAGCATGGAAGGCAACACTTGGGAGCAGATATGTCGAATGCTTTGCTGTAGGCATATACGGATAGCGCACGTTAAGCGTATGAGAGCACAGATGATTATCATTTGTGAATGCGGGTGGTACCGCGAATTATTTGCAATTCGTCCCGGGATATAGTGATCACTATATTCTGGGATTATTTTTTACTATATTATAATTGAAAGGAAGAAAATTATGGCAGCAAATATTTACAGAGATGTCACACTTAACAATGTCAGTGAAAATGATATTGGCAAGAACATTAAAGTAGCAGGATGGGTAGAAAACATCCGTGACCACGGTGGAGTATCTTTCATAGACCTTAGAGATATGTATGGAGTGGTACAGGTTGTACTTCGCAATACAGATTTACTTAACGGAATCGTTAAGGAAGATTGTGTTGCGATTGAAGGTGTTGTTGAGAAGAGAGATGAGGAGACATACAATCCAAAGATTCCTTCAGGAACAATTGAAGTAGAAGCAAAGACAATAAAGGTTCTTGGTAAAGTATACGCACAGCTTCCTTTTGAGATTCAGACATCAAAAGAAATCAGAGAAGATTTAAGACTTAAGTACAGATATCTTGACCTTCGTAACCAGAAGGTAAAAGACAATATGATTTTTAGATCTAACGTAATAAGCTTCCTTAGAAGCAAAATGACAGAGATGGGATTTATGGAGATTCAGACACCTATCCTTTGTGCATCATCTCCTGAAGGAGCAAGAGATTACATTGTTCCATCAAGAAAATACAAAGGAAAGTTTTATGCACTCCCACAGGCTCCACAGCAGTATAAGCAGCTTCTTATGGTATCAGGATTTGACAAGTATTTCCAGATTGCACCATGTTTTAGAGATGAAGATGCAAGAGCAGACAGATCTCCGGGAGAATTTTATCAGTTAGACTTTGAGATGAGTTTTGCAACTCAAGAAGAAGTATTTGAGGTTGGTGAACAGATTCTGACAGCAACATTTGAGAAGTTTGCACCGGAAGGATTTGAAGTTACACAGGCACCATATCCTGTTATAAGTTATAAGCAGGCTATGTTAGAGTTTGGTACAGATAAGCCTGACCTTCGTAATCCGCTTAGAATTATTGATACAACAGAATTTTTCCAGAGATGTACATTTAAGCCATTCCACAAGAAAACTGTAAGAGCTATCAAGGTTCATGCTGAAATGTCTAAGGGCTTTCATGAAAAGCTTCTTAAGTTTGCACAGTCAATCGGTATGGGAGGACTCGGATACCTTGAAGTATTAGAAGATGGAAGCTTTAAGGGACCAATCGATAAGTTTATTCCTGATGATATGAAGCAGGAAATGAAGGATATGGCAGCACTTATCCCTGGCGACACTATTTTCTTCATAGCAGACAAAGAAGACAGAGCTAATTTATATGCCGGTCAGATTAGAACAGAGCTTGGACAGAGACTTGATTTAATAGAGAAGAATGCATACAGATTCTGTTACATCAATGACTTCCCAATGTTTGAATATGATGAAGAAGAGAAAAAGATTGGATTCACTCATAATCCGTTCTCAATGCCACAGGGTGGACTTGAAGCACTTAACACAAAGGATCCTCTTGACATTCTTGCTTACCAGTACGATATCGTATGTAATGGTGTTGAATTATCTTCTGGTGCTGTACGTAACCACGATATGCAGATAATGGTTAAGGCATTTGAAATCGCAGGATATGATGAAGAAGTATTGAAGAGCAAGTTTGGAGCTTTATACAATGCATTCCAGTTTGGTGCGCCACCACACGCTGGTATGGCACCGGGTGTAGACAGAATGATTATGCTTCTTCGCAATGAAGAGAATATCAGAGAGGTTATACCATTCCCAATGAGTGGTACAGCTCAGGATCTTATGTGCGGAGCACCAAATGAAGTAACAGAACAGCAGCTTCGCGAAGTTCATATTAAGGTTAGAGATTAATCGTAAAGGAGACTAGCTATGGCAAACGTTATATCTGATGAAACAATAGATTACGTAGGTATACTTGCTAAACTTGAATTGTCTGAAGAGGAAAAAGAAAAGGCAAAAAAAGATATGGAGAGTATGCTTGACTATATTGATAAATTAAACGAGCTTGATACTGAGGGTGTTGAACCTATGAGTCATGTATTCAGGGTTAACAATGTATTTAGAGAAGATGTTGTAACTAATTCGGATGACAGAGAAAACATCCTAAAGAATGCTCCGGACGAACAGGATGGAATGTTCAATGTTCCAAAGACATTTGATTAAGAAAAGACAAATGGAGGAAGATATGAATATATTAGATTATACTGCTTGTGAATTAGCAGAAAAAATTAAAAACCATGAAGTTACTGTTCTTGAAGCAACAAAGGCAGTACTTGACCAGATAGATAGCACAGAAGAACTCTATAACTGTTATGTAACAGTTGACAAAGAAGGAGCATTAAAGGCAGCAGAGGAAGTACAGGCTGCTATTGATGCGGGAGAACTTACAGGACCACTTGCGGGTGTTCCTGTAGCTATCAAAGATAATATGTGTACAGAAGGACTTCTTACAACATGTTCATCAAAGATTCTTGGCAATTTTGTGCCAACATTTTCATCTGAAGCAGTTTTAAACCTCAAGAAGGCAGGAGCTGTCATTATCGGTAAGACAAATATGGATGAATTTGCCATGGGTTCAACAACAGAGACATCAGCTTATGGTGTTACAAGAAATCCCAGAAATCCTGAACATGTACCGGGCGGCTCTTCCGGTGGTTCTGCAGCGGCAGTTGCAGCAAAGGAATGTTACTATGCGCTTGGTTCAGATACAGGTGGCTCTATCAGACAGCCGGCGGGATATTGTGGTGTGGTAGGTATGAAACCGACATACTCAACTGTATCAAGATATGGTCTTATAGCATATGGCTCATCACTTGACCAGATTGGACCACTTAGCAAGGACGTAAGAGACTGCGCTACAATACTTGAAGTGATTTCTTCTTATGATCCAAAAGATTCAACATCCGTAAAACGCGATGATACAGATTTTACTTCAGCATTAATAGATGATGTTCAAGGTATGCGAATTGGTATTCCAAGAGATTATTTTGGCGAAGGCTTAGACGAAGAAGTAAAAGAAAAAGTATTAAAGGCAGCAGAAGTGCTTAAGTCAAAGGGTGCAATCGTGGAAGAGTTTGATTTAGGCCTTGTAGAGTATGCAATTCCGGCATATTATACAATTGCAGCGGCAGAGGCGAGTTCAAACCTTGAAAGATTTGATGGCATCAAATACGGATACAGAACAGAAGAATTTACAGACCTTCATAATATGTACAAAAAAACACGTTCAGAAGGCTTTGGACCGGAGGTTAAGAGAAGAATTATGCTTGGTTCCTTCGTATTAAGCTCAGGTTACTACGATGCCTATTACTTAAAAGCCTTAAGAGTAAAAGCTTTAATCAAAAAAGCATTTGACGAGGCATTTGCAAAATACGATGTTATTTTAGGACCGGTTGCACCAACAACTGCACCAAAGCTTGGGGAAAGCTTATCAGATCCTATTAAGATGTATCTGGGAGATATTTATACAATATCAATTAACCTGGCAGGGCTTCCGGGAATATGTCTTCCATGTGGAGAGGCATCAAACGGACTTCCGGTTGGACTCCAGTTAATTGGAGATTGCTTTAACGAAAAGAAATTAATTCAGACAGCTTACACATACGAGCAGTCACAGAAAGGAGAATAGTATGAGTAAACAATACGAGACAGTCATTGGACTTGAAGTGCATGTAGAACTTGCAACAAAGACAAAAATTTTCTGTGGATGTTCAACAGCCTTTGGAGCTGAACCAAATGCTCATACATGTCCTGTATGTACCGGTATGCCTGGAAGTCTTCCTGTACTTAACAAGCAGGTGGTTGAATATGCAATGGCAGTTGGTCTTGCAACAAACTGTGATATTACAAAATATTGTAAGTTCGATAGAAAGAATTATTTTTATCCTGATAACCCACAAAATTACCAGATATCTCAGTTATATCTTCCGATTTGCAGAAATGGTTATGTTGAGATAACAGGTTCTGATGGCAATAAGAAAAAAGTCGGAATTCATGAGATTCATATGGAAGAAGATGCAGGAAAACTTATTCATAACGAATGGGATGACTGCTCGCTTGTGGATTACAACCGTTCTGGTGTGCCACTTATCGAAATTGTATCAGAGCCGGATATGCGTTCAGCAGAAGAGGTTATAGCATACCTTGACAAATTAAGACTTATTATTCAGTATCTTGGAGCATCAGACTGTAAGCTTAACGAAGGTTCTATGAGGGCAGATGTTAACTTGTCAGTAAGAGAAGTGGGTCAGGCAGAATTTGGTACTAGAACAGAGATGAAGAATTTGAACTCTTTCAAGGCAATCGCAAGAGCTATCGAGAATGAGAGACAGCGTCAGATTGATCTTATAGAGGACGGCAAGGAAGTTGTTCAGGAGACAAGAAGATGGGATGATAACAAAGAGTATTCATATGCTATGCGTTCAAAGGAAGACGCGCAGGATTACAGATACTTCCCTGAGCCGGACCTTGTTCCGATTATGATAAGCGATGAGTGGCTGGAAGCAGTTAAAGCTAAACAGCCGGAGCTTAGAGATGAGAAGATGGCAAGATATGAAGAAGAATATAATATTCCTGAATACGATGCAGACATCATTACATCATCAAAGAAAATGGCAGATATTTTTGAAGAGACAGTAGCTCTTGGCGCTAATCCTAAAAAGGTAAGTAACTATCTGATGGTTGAGACTATGAGACTTCTTAAAGAAAACAATATGGATGCAGACCAGATTACATTCTCACCTGTAAATCTTGCAAAGCTAATAAAGCTTATTGATGACAATGTAGTAAACAGCTCTGTTGCAAAAGAAGTATTTGAAAAGATTTTTGCAGATGATATTGATCCTGAAAAGTATGTAGAAGAAAATGGACTTAAGCAGGACAATGATGAAGAAGGACTTAGAAAGATTATTGAAGAGGTGGTAGAAAATAACCCTCAGTCAGTTGAAGATTTCAAAAACGGAAAAGAAAAAGCAATCGGATTCTTAGTAGGACAGACTATGAAAGCTACTAAGGGAAAGGCTAATCCTGGAATCATAAATAAAATTCTTAAAGAGATACTTTCAAAATAAATCAAAGCTAAAGAAATGGACCCTTAGAAAACTAAGAGTCCATTTCTTATTTTGAAATACTGTTTTCGTATTTATCAAAAATGAAATCGAGTACGGGAGCAAGGCCGATAAATTCACAGCCATAATACATCTCGTCAGAGTTCTCAAGACACTGCGAACGAATGATTCTCACTACTGTGTAAAGAGTAGATTCTTCATCACCAAGCTTAATCTTCGCATTAAAATAGTAACCCACCGGAAGAACATTGCTGGATATGAAACCAATACCACTTTTTGAAATATTCTCCACACGAATAGGAGCATCGACATTCTTGATTGTCACGTTGTCCTGCTTGAAAAGATTTGATACGTTGAGAGTCATATCAACATCTAATCTTTTGTGTTTTCGCTTTTCTTCACTCATAACCAAAATCCTTTCATAAATACAAAATTGATATACATATTATACAGAAAAATTAAATAAGATTCAAGAATATTCCTATAATATTCAAGGTTGATTTTGGTAAGCGCATGTATTATAATTGTACGGTGTGTGAAACCGCGTAAAAAAATACAATGATAATGACTTTGTCATTACGTGAATGGAGGAACAATATGCAGGATAAATATCAGAGCCCTTTATCAGAGAGATATGCAAGTAAAGAGATGCAGTACATATTCTCGCCGGACAAGAAGTTTTGTACATGGAGAAAGTTATGGATTGCCCTTGCAGAGTCAGAAAAGGAATTAGGACTTGACATTACAGATGAGCAGATTGAGGAACTTAAGGCTCATGCTGAGGACATTAATTATGATGTTGCAAAGGAAAGAGAAGCAATTGTAAGACATGATGTTATGTCTCACGTGTATGCATATGGAGTGCAGTGTCCTAAGGCAAAAGGAATAATACATCTTGGAGCTACTTCATGTTACGTAGGTGACAATACAGATATAATCATAATGACAGAAGCGTTAAAGCTTGTTCGCAAGAAGTTAATCAACGTAATCAATGAATTATCAAAGTTTGCTAACGAATACAAGGCACTGCCAACACTTGCTTTTACACATTTTCAGCCGGCACAGCCAACAACTGTAGGTAAGAGAGCAACTCTTTGGTTAAATGAATTGGTACTTGATTTAGAAGACCTTGAATACTTAATTGGAAGCATGAAGTTACTTGGTTCAAAAGGAACAACAGGTACACAGGCAAGCTTCCTTGAACTGTTTGAGGGAGACCACGAAAAAATCAGAAAAATAGACAAGATGATTGCCAATAAGATGGGATTTGAAGATGTTTATCCTGTATCGGGACAGACATACTCAAGAAAGGTAGATACAAGAGTACTTAATGTACTTGCAGGAATTGCATCAAGTGCACACAAGTTCTCAAATGATATCAGATTACTTCAACACTTAAAGGAAGTTGAAGAACCATTCGAGAAGAATCAGATTGGTTCATCTGCTATGGCATATAAGAGAAATCCAATGAGAAGTGAAAGAATTGCCTCTCTTGCTAACTATGTAATGGCAGATGCACTTAATCCTGCCATCACAGCAGCAACACAGTGGTTTGAAAGAACACTTGATGATTCAGCGAATAAGAGAATCAGTGTGCCGGAAGCATTCCTTGCAATTGATGGTATACTTGATCTTTACCTGAATGTAGTAGATGGTTTAGTAGTATATCCAAAGGTAATTGAGAAGAGACTTATGTCAGAGCTTCCATTTATGGCTACAGAGAATATTATGATGGATGCAGTTAAAGCTGGTGGCGACAGACAGGAGCTTCATGAGAAGATTAGAACATTATCTATGGAGGCCGGAAGAAATGTTAAGGAAAAAGGTCTTGATAACAATCTCCTTGAACTTATTGCGGCAGACCCATCATTCAATCTCACAATAGATGAGCTTAAGAAGACTATGGATCCTTCTAAGTATACAGGACGTTCAAAAGAACAGGTTGAAGAATTCTTAAGCGAAGTTATTAATCCAATTCTTGAAGCAAACAAAGATTTACTTGGATTGACTGCGCAGATAAACGTATAAGATATAATTTATTGCCTGTTTTCAGGCAGAATGGAGGATAAAATGGTTAGAGCAATAGTCGGTGCCTGTTGGGGTGACGAAGGAAAAGGTAAAATAACAGATATGCTTGGTGAGACATCTGACATCATCGTCAGATTTCAGGGTGGAAGTAATGCAGGACATACTATCATAAATGATTATGGTAAATTTGCACTTCACCTATTGCCATCAGGAGTATTTTACAATCATACAACATCAGTAATTGGTAATGGTGTGGCACTTAACATTCCATATCTTATCAAAGAGGTAGAAGATATAGTAAGCAAAGGTGTTCCAAAGCCAAAGATTTTGGTTTCAAACAGAGCACAGATCCTTATGCCATATCATATATTGTTTGACGAATACGAAGAAGAGAGACTGGGTAAGAAATCCTTTGGTTCTACAAAATCAGGTATTGCTCCTTTCTATTCAGACAAGTATGCAAAGATTGGTTTCCAGGTATCAGAATTATTTGACGATGAGTTACTTGCAGAAAAAGTTGAAAGAGTATGTGAAGTTAAGAACGTTATGCTTGAGCATATGTACCACAAGCCGGCATTGGTTCCTTCAGAGCTTTTGGCTACATTGAGAGAGTACAGAGATATGATTGCGCCATATGTATGTGACACATCAGTATTCTTAAGACAGGCGATTAAGGAAGGGAAAAATATCTTATTAGAGGGTCAGCTTGGTTCACTTAAGGATCCGGACTTTGGTATTTACCCAATGGTAACATCATCTTCAACATTAGCAGCTTACGGTGCTATAGGTGCTGGTATCCCGCCATATGAGATTAAGGATATTATTACAGTAGTTAAGGCATATTCAAGTGCAGTAGGTGCAGGCGAATTCGTAAGTGAAATCTTTGGTGAAGAAGCTGATGAACTTAGAAAACGTGGAGGAGATGCAGGTGAATTTGGTGCTACAACAGGACGTCCAAGAAGAATGGGATGGTTTGACTGTGTGGCTTCAAGATATGGATGTAAGATTCAGGGCGCTACACAGGTAGCTCTCACAGTGCTTGATGTACTTGGATATCTTGATGAGATTCCTGTATGTGTAGGATATAAGCTTAACGGAGAAGTAATCAAAGATTTCCCAACAACAGTAGAACTTGCAAAATGTGAGCCTGTTTATGAAGTGCTTCCTGGATGGAAGAGTGATATTCGTGGTATTACAAAGTACGAAGACCTTCCGGAGAATTGTAGAAAATACATTGAGTTCATTGAGAAAGAACTTGAGGTACCGGTTACATTAGTATCTAATGGTCCTGGAAGACATGAAATAATCCAGAAAACAAAATAGATTATCTAGGAATGGAGATTAGTGTTTTGGAGTTATCAAAATATTTTGACCATACCATATTAAAACCATCAGCAAGCGAAGATGAAGTAAGGGCTGTCTGTAAAGAGGCCCTTTACTACAACTTCGCTTCAGTTTGTGTTAATCAATATAGAACTTCTCTTGTAAAGAGTCTGCTCGAGGGAACTGACGTGAAAGTATGTACGGTTGTAGGGTTTCCACTCGGTGCAGTTTGTACACAGGTAAAAGTGTTTGAGACTTTAGAAGCTATTAAGGATGGCGCTGACGAAATCGATATGGTAATTAATGTGGGGGCATTAAAAGACAAAAACTACAAATATGTAAGAAGAGATATTGAATCTGTAAAGAGTGCATGTAAGGATGTAACCCTAAAGGTTATTATTGAGACATGCCTGTTGACAGAAGAGGAGAAGAAAAAAGCCTGTGAGCTTTCTGTGGAAGCGGGAGCAGATTATGTTAAGACATCAACAGGATTTAGTACAGGTGGTGCAACGGTTGACGATGTTGCTCTTATGAAATATGTTGTTGGTGACAAGGCAAAAGTTAAGGCGTCGGGTGGAATCAGAAATTACGAAACAGCTATGAATATGATTACAGCAGGTGCCGACAGACTTGGAACAAGTGCCTCGGTATCTATTGTAAACAAGGAGTAGGACAAATGGTTAGAATAATAATTGGACTGATATTAGTCTTGTTTGATTTGAATTTGGGAGCAGAAAATGTAATATTGGGATTGTTTCCTGATTTTATAGGCTATATATTAATGTTCTTTGGAATGAAATCACTTGAAATTCATTCAGAGTCTTACAAGAAGAATAAAATGTTTATGTTACCATCAGCAATACTTACGTATGCATTATACATGGGAAACCTGTACGGTATTATTTTATCATGGCCTCTTATGGCAAATATGCTTATAACATCATTTACGATTTTATTAAAAGTAGTTACATCGTATATGATTGTAGCAGGTGTCAAGGAGATTGAGAGAAATAATGCTAATAAGCTTGGAGCGATGAGAATGGAATATATTTGGAGAGTGTATGCTTTGTGTTCGTTTTTCTTAATTGTGGCACAATGTTTACAAATTGGTCCGATGTATATTCTTATGGCTTTGTCAATTGCTGTGTCTGGAATAGTATTCATAGTATACACATCCCAGACGGCAATAATCTATTCTGAGTTAAAGAGAAACAATAGATTGTAAACAGTTTTGAAAAATGATATGATTGTACTGTAGGTACTAATTATATAGAACAAGAAGAAGGAGAGAAACAAAATTATGAAGAAAATGAAATGTTTTCTTGCACTTATGTTGGCGGTAGCACTTGGGGTTACAGGTTGCTCAGGCAAAGCAGACAGCAAGAAAAAAGATGATGTAGAGGTTCAGGACGATGATTCGCTACATATAATTGATGATAACTATCGTAACTTTTATGAAGTATTTTTATTCTCATTCTGCGATAGCAATGGTGACGGAATTGGTGATATTCAGGGACTTATTTCAAAGCTTGATTACATCAATGATGGAGATGACACAACAGACACAGACCTTGGATGCAACGGTATTTGGCTGATGCCTTTCCATTTATCACCAACATATCATAAGTATGATGTTGAAGATTACTTTAGCATCGATCCTGTATATGGAACACTGGATGATATGAAACAGTTGATTGAAGAATGTGACAAGCGTGGAATTAAGCTTATTATGGACTTTGTTATGAACCATACTTACACAGGTCATGAATGGTTTGATACAGCAGCTAAGTATTTAAGTGAACTTCCGGAAGGAAAAGAGCCTGATTCAAGCGAATGTAAATATTTTGATTATTATCATTTTGCTAAAGGAAAGCCGTCAGCAGGAGTTTATCAGCGAGTAGTTGGAACTGTTGACTGGTACTATGAGTGTAAGTTCTCAGGCAATATGCCGGACCTTGATCTTTTCAATGAGGATGTAAGAAGAGAATACGAAGAAATTGCAAAATACTGGTTGGATATGGGAATTGATGGCTTCAGACTTGATGCTGCAAAAGAATATGAATCAGGCAACAATGAGAAAAACGTTGAGATATTGACATGGTTTGCATCATATGTTAAGAATTATAAGCCGGATGCATATATTGTGGCAGAAGTATTTGACAGTATCGGAACATATGCTCAGTACTTAAAGAGTGGTATTGACAGTGTATTTGAATTTGATTTATCAAAGAACACAGGATATGTGGCTCAGACAATTAACGGTATGCTTTCAGAGACATGTGCAACAAATTTTGGCAAAAAAATAGCGGCTACAATTAATACAGAGAAAAAGTTTAATGAGAATTACATAATGGCTCCATTCATTGGCAATCATGATATAGACAGAATTGCTCCTGGATATGCTTATAATCCGGATAAGATAAAGATTGCGCTTGGTATGCTTGAGATGTTAAATGGTAGTACATTCTTATACTATGGTGATGAGCTTGGTATGGGTGGTACAGGAAGAGATGAGAATAAGAGAGCACCGGTTATCTGGTCATCAACTGATACTTCAAAGAATTGTAACGGACCTGCAGCTATGGAAGCGAATATGGTTGAATACAGGTTCCCATCAGTAGAAGAACAGGTTAAGGATCCGGAGTCAATATTTAACTTTACAAGAAAGACAATAAGACTTAGAAATAAATATCCTGAAATTGCAAGAGGAGAAATGACTGTATTAGATACAGATAATACTAATGTACTTACAATGAAAAAGGTATATAATGATACACAGATAATTATCGTAATCAATACAAAGAATACAGAACAGAAGGTTACAATTTCAAAGAGTGATAACGGCTTTAGTTCACTTAGAGAAACAGTTGCGGCTGCAAGCACACAGACAGCTTCACTTGATGGTGATACATTGACAATGCCTGCATTCTCAATTGCAATTCTTAAATAATTACAAAAAAGGGGCTTAAAAACAGCCCCTTTTTCTATTGAATAAAACTATTCTGATTCATTTGCTTTATATTCTGCAGCATTAAAGGTTGTAGAATATTTTAGATAATTAACTGCGTTATCAATTTTAGAAGAATTGTATAATACTGCAAGGTATGCATCTGTTTCAGCATAAGTTTGAACGTTGTATATCTGAATGCTGTTGCATTTGATTGCATTAAATACTTCTTTTCCATTTGCGTCCTTAGATTTTGCTACATAATCAGAATATTTCTCTTCATCTATATATTTAGATAAATCCAATAAATTACCTTTTTGTGAATAAGCATCATACATCTGCCTGTCAAGAACCATCACGTCAATAATACCTTTGTCAACGTAATCGTAAAGCCACGTGCTGTCAGCATAAGTGGTAAAAAAAGAATCTGCAACAAATCCCATATTGTAATAAGCTATGTTTTGTGAATCTGCAAATCCTTTTAAAATATTTACGGCATCATCCTTATCATATATACAGTCAACGTAACCGACAAGAATTTCTTCATCCTGTCTTTTTGACAACAGGTCTCCACCGAGAATTATACAGATGATAATTACAATGACAGCTATAATGGTAGGAACAAGAAAGTAGTCCTTGTAGTAATACCACTTATCCTTTTTAGATAGAAGCTTTGCGTTTTCCTTAACGGAAAGAGTTTTTCTCTTCTTATATATGTCAGCATCTTTTTCTAAAGCGCCATGCGTTACTTCGTCATAATCACCAAGACGATTATCTTTATTGTTAGCCATAAAAATCTCCATTCCAATGTATATAAAAATTAATCCTTGCTAGTATATCACAATGCATAAAAAATAACAAATAAACTTTTTGGAAAATAATGTTTTTCATATTATTGCGGTCCTTTTATAAAATATGTACAAATTGAAAATGAAAAATGAATTAAATTATAAAAATAGTACAAAAATAGTTGCAAATGATACAAGTATATATTATAATCTTATAAGAATTGACGTGCGTGTAGGCGTCGATCAGAACAGAAAAAAAAGTATAATAAAGAAAGGGATGGATTTATGAGAAAATCTATTAAGAAGATCATGTCAGTTGTTACAGCGGCAGCTATGACATTGGCAATGGTTGCAGTGCCTTCAGTAAAGGCAATGGCAGCAGACAGCTACTATGTAGTTGGTGCAGAATTTGGTAACTGGACACCAGCAGATGCTCCAGCTATGACAAGCAATGGAGATGGAACATATTCATATTCATTTGCTGCAGAAGCTGGAAAATGCTACGAATTCCAGATTCTTCCTACTAATACAGGATGGGATGGACAGATTGGAAAGGCAGAAGGCGGTAACTTTGCAGGACTTGCACTTGAAGCTAAGCAGTGCACAATCAAATTTGACCCTGCTAAGGAAGGTAACGCAAGAGTAACTTTGGAAGGATTAATCGATCCAAATCCAGCAGAAGAGTATTATGTTGTTGGTGATATGAATGGATGGTCAACAACAGAAGCTACAAAGATGACAAAGAATTCAGACGGTACATACTCAGCTACAATGGAATTAGCTGGTAACAAGTATGGATTTAAAGTAGTTCAGGACGCTCCTACATATGGATGGTATAAGGCATGGGGTGTTGATGGCAAAAATGCTGAAAATACAGAAGGTTTAGCTTGGAAAAAGGAAAAGTTAACAGTAACATTTAATCCAGAAGATGGAACAATTACTTCAAAAGCAGTAGAAGTTGTTGCTAAAGAAGATCCAACAGAAGAGCCAACAGAAGAGATTGATGGTGATTCTCTTACAGTTCATGTAGCTACAGATTGGCTTAAGCCTAACTTATATGCTTTCACAAGTGCAGATAGCACACAGTTACTTGGTGGATGGCCAGGAACAGCTATGAAAGCTAACAAGGATAATAAAGGATACTACAGCATCAAGTTTGCTCTTGATACAATCGAAGAAATCACAGTTATCGTAAATGGTTCAGATGCTGATGCTAATTCAGTACAGACAGTTAACGTTCCTGTTACAGATATCACAGAAGGAGCTAACGAAATCTGGGTAACAATCTCAGATGAAAAGGGCGAAGAAGATGAGTTTGGTAACTCTAACTTCCTTGCTGAATATACAACAGATGCTCCAGAAGGATGGGTTGCTGGTGAATTAGAAGAAGTAGAGCCAGAAGATGAAACAGAACCTGAAGACGGCGAAGATGGAGAAGATGAAGAAGATGAAGAAGAAGGCGATGATACAGCAGCTTGGGATTCAATGAAGTTAAAGATTCACTTCCTTAACAGTGAAAACTGGGAAAAGGTTGGTGTTTACTTAACATATGGTTCATGGGCAGAAATCACAGGTAGCTGGCCAGGATCAGAAATGGGACTTGAAATCGGATCTGAGACATGGTATGCAGTAGGTACAAATGGTACTAAAGAAGAGACATACAATGTAATCTTTAATAACATGGTTTCAGATGCAGATGCTTCAGAAGATAACAAGAAGCACCAGACACCTGATACTAAGGATCTTACAGTAGGTGAATACTGGTTCGTATTAGACGAAGTTACAGCAGAATCTGATACACAGGTTACATATGGTGTTAAGATGTATACATCAGTAGAAGATCTTGAAGCAGATGGTTATACATACGATGGACAGGGTCTTGACAGTGTAGAAGATCCAGATGATGGTAAGGACGCTGATAAGGAAGATGAAAATGCTGATGCTGAAACAGAAACAGGCGATGCACTTCCATATGCAGTAGTATTACTTGGTGCAGCTGCAGTAGTAGCAGTAGTTGCTTCAAAGAAGAGAAATAACGCATAATTATAATGAGTTATAAGACTTTCTAATATAAGATAGAGCTGGTATTTTATACCGGCTCTATTTTTTATGGTCATAATGATTAAAAATAAATTATATTTAATGGTGATTCTGTATTTTTTTTACAAAAATCACTTGTCAAATTAAGAATAATGATATATAATACATTAAGAATTGATAATATCAATCAAGCAAAACAATATTATATTAAAGAAGGGACGGATTTGTTTTATGAGAAAGACAATGAAGAAATTAGTTGCATTAGCAACAGCATCAGTTATGACATTTGCTATGGGCGTTACAGCATTTGGTGCTAACGTAGTTACATTAGCAGGTACAATGAATGATTGGAAAGCAACAGACATGAACGCTAAGTTGACAGATGATGACGGAGACGGAATCTTCTCTTACACAACTAAGCTTGCAGCAGGCGATTACATGTTCAAGTTAGTAGTTGATGCTGTATGGACTCCAGACGGAATGTCAAACAACTACGGTATTACAGTAGCAGCTGATACAGATGTTACATTCTGGTACAATCCAAATTCAACAAACAAGTATCAGTATACAGCAACAGGTGCTGGTGTTACAGTTAATCCAGATTGTAACAGAGCAGATGCTGAAAAAGAAGGAAAAGATCCTGAAGAAATCAAGGCTGTTCTTGAAGAAGCAGCAGCAGATGCAGCTTCTTGGGTACCAGCAGGTTCAGCAGCAACAGAAGACACAACAGCAGCAGAAGAGACAACAGCAGCAGAAGCTGAAACAACAGCAGCTGATACAATAGCTGATAAGGATTCTACACCAGCAACAGGTGATGCTCTTTCATTATCAATCGTTATGATTGGTGCTGTAGCAGCAGTTGCATTCGTAGCTTCAAGAAAGAAAGCAGACGCTTAATTCTTACGAATAATGATTTTTGAGAACTGGGACTTTTGTCCCGGTTCTTTTTTGTTATAAAAAAACTTAATTTTGGAAATACTAACAATCAAGAAAAACAGATTGGAATTAAGACAAGAATGATAATTCATAATGGGTATATACAAAGAAATATGAAAAGGGAGTATATCAGCATCTATATAAAAAATGGGAGAATAAGAAGATTATATAAAAAAGACATTAAAATACGTGAGGTAGGAGAGCCATATATAGATGCTATGGGCTGTGAAATAGTACCGGGAAAAATCGGATTTATGGAAGATGTAAGAAGTGATACAACATCACAAATATATAAGATACCGGAATGGAAAGGTGTGCTATCAACATATAAATATAGAAAAATCAATCAAATGATGAATGAGGATGATTTGATTGTAGGGTATGGATTTACAAATCCAGACAATAATCAGATATTAAGAATTGTAGATAGAGCATACAGGTTTGTAAAAGAATTTGATTATGGTAAATATAATATAGATGAGGAAGAGAAAGCTTTTATTGACATTGTTTCAAAAACAAAACCGGTAGTAATAGAGATAAGTTGTGATGAAGATGTCAGGACGGCTTATTTGTTGTATAAGAGATATAGACTTCCTATAATAATAATAAATAATATGGTGAAGAACAAGAATGATAATCCGTCGTATATATCAAAAATATGGGGGATATCACATAGAGTTGGCAGTATTAGAAATGGTAAAGAGGCAGATATAGTAATATATGACAGGAAGGAAAATATTAAATATAAAATAATAAGTGGTGAAATAACTTGAATATTAGCGGTAAAATGTTATATAATACAAGGGCTGAAAAATACAGGAAAGATAAGACAGAAAGGGTAAGGTAGTAAAGATGAAGAAGATGCTTTTTATTTATAACCCATTTTCGGGTAAGGGACTTATTAAAGAGAATTTATCTGATATACTTAACGTTTTTTGTAAAGCCGGTTACAGAGTAGAGGTGCATCCAACACAGGCAAAGCTTGATGCCAAGGAGTATGTTGAGAAGTACGGATTTATGTATGACAGAATTGTTTGTAGTGGTGGGGATGGAACCTTGAGTGAAGTTATTACTGGTATGATGGAGCTCGATGAGAAACCGGTGCTTGGTTATATTCCGGCAGGTAGTACTAATGATTTCTCTGTTGGTATGAAGATACCAAAGAAGATGTTGGAGGCTGCGGATGTTACAGTGAGAGGTCTTCCTGTATCGATTGATATAGGCGGTTTTAATAAGAAGAAGTTTATATATATCGCTGCGTTTGGAATCTTTACAGATGTTTCGTATATGACTCCGCAGGAGATGAAGAATATAATGGGACACTCTGCATATATTTTAGAAGCAGTTACTAAGCTTGCGTCCATTAAGCCATATCATATGAAGATTACTTATGATGGAAAGACTATAGAAGATGATTTTATTTATGGAATGGTTACAAATGCCGTTTCAGTTGGTGGTTTCAAGGGAATTACCGGCAGGTCTATAGTTTTAGATGATGGGTTGTTTGAAGTTACTCTAATCAGAAAGATAAGAAATCCTCTTGAATTACAGGGGGTTATTGCAGGTATGCTTGGTATGGATATATCATCAGATGCGGTGATTAGCTTTAAGACATCAAGACTTACATTTGAATCGGATACAAAAGTACCATGGGTAATAGATGGTGAATATGGTGGAGCACCTAAAAAGCTTGTAATCAGGAATTATAACAAGGCAATTGAGATTACATCAGGTATAGCTAAAAAGGGCTCTATTGCAAGTGAGAAAATCGACAGGAAATAAAATTTTTCTACAAAATTTGATTTTTTTCGAATAGTCGGTTTACACCGGCTATTTTTTTGTGTATAATGTTGAGCCGAGCGAAATGTTTATGGCAGAGAAAAGGAGAACACGTCAACATGGAAGAAAAATTCATAGAAGAATTGAAGAAACTTTTAGAAGTAGCTAAGAAGAAGCAGAATGTACTAGATATCAAAGAGATTAATGACTATTTTAAAAGTGTCGAGCTAAGTGCAGAACAGATGGATTTTGTGTATCAGTACTTAGAAGATAACAAAATCGACGTGGTAAGAGGTTCTGAAGCAAGTCTGGATATTGATGAAGATGAAGAGATGACTTTGGAACTTGAAGAGATAGAAGCAGAAGAAGAGAATATAGATTTAGAAGCAATTGATTTGCTGGAAGGTGTTGGAACAGAAGACCCTGTAAGAATGTACCTTAAGGAAATTGGTACAGTTCCACTTTTATCGGCAGAAGAAGAGCTTCGCCTTGCTAAGAGAAAGGCAGAAGGAGATCCGGTTGCCAAGGACAGACTTATAGAGGCGAATTTAAGACTTGTAGTAAGTATTGCTAAGAGATATACTGGAAGAGGTATGAGCTTTCTTGATCTGGTTCAGGAAGGTAATCTTGGACTTATTAAGGGTGTTGAGAAGTTCAATTACGATAAAGGGTTTAAGCTTAGTACTTATGCAACCTGGTGGATTCGTCAGTCTGTAACAAGAGCACTCGCTGATCAGGCTAGAACAATAAGAGTACCCGTTCATATGGTTGAGACTATTAACAGAATGTCAAAGACTCAGAGAAAGCTTACGCTCGAACTTGGTTATGAACCATCATCAGCAGAGCTTGCGCAGGCACTTGATATGCCGGAGAGCAAGGTGCTTGAGATTATGCAGATAGCAAGAGAACCGGCTTCTCTTGAGACACCAATTGGTGAAGAAGATGATTCAAATCTTGGCGATTTTGTTGCAGATAACAATACTGTAACACCGGAGGCTAATGTTGAATCAGTGATGTTGAGAGAGCATATTGATTTATTATTGGAAGATCTTAAGGAAAGAGAAAAACAGGTTATTGTACTTAGATTTGGTCTTGAAGATGGCCACCCTAGAACATTAGAGGAAGTAGGTAAAGAGTTTAATGTAACCAGGGAGAGGATTCGTCAGATTGAGGCTAAAGCACTCAGAAAGCTTCGTAATCCTGTTAGAAGTAAGAAAATTAAAGATTTCCTAATGTAATATGCGGCATAGAACAAATTTTTAGGAGATAGTTATGTCTGATAAATATGAAGACAAGGATATTGAATTTATATATTGGGGCGATGGTGTACAACCACCGGAAAAACATATCGAAACTGAGATAAAAAATGAAAAAAAGCAAAAGAAAGCGTACAGGAAATCTAAGCGTCATGTAAAAAAGGAATATGTTATCGTAAAACGTGAGATATTCAGCCTTGTGAAGTTGTTAGTCTGTGCAGCGGTATTGGCGTTTGTTATTAGTAACTATATTATTGTAAATGCAATTGTGCCATCAGGCTCTATGCTTAACACAATACATAAAGGCGATAGGATGATAGGCTTTAGATTGTCATATATGTTTTCAGATGTCGAACGTGGAGATGTGATAATATTCAAATATCCGGATGATGAATCGCAGAACTTTGTAAAAAGAGTAATTGGGTTACCGGGTGAATATATTGAGATTATAGGTGGACGAGTATATATTAATGATGCGGCAGAACCTCTACAGGAGGATTATCTGTTGGAGACACCTACAGGAGATTTTCCTAGGACACTAATTCCTGATGATTGTTATTTTGTAATGGGAGATAACAGAAACGACTCTCATGATTCAAGATATTGGTCTACTACGAATTTTGTAAAAGAAGACCAGATTCTTGGCAAATCAATATTTGTATACTGGCCAATTACCAAAGTTAGAATAATAGAATAATCAAACTAATAAAGAGTCAGTCGTGAGGGCTGGCTCTTTTAAAATACCATTGGTACAATATGTAGTTCATAAAATACAATAAATATCATAGAAATTATGAGAATGTTGTAGTATTATAAATACTAAAGTGTTAATTAAATAAAATTGAGGTTTATTATGAAGAGACAGGATGCAGATAAAGCTTATACTTGGAAAATGGAACATGTATTTGAGAGTGATGAGAAGTTCTTAGAGGAATACGAAGAAGTATCGGAGCTAATTAAGAATATAGATAAATATAAAAATCATTTAGGGGAATCAGCAAGTACATTATATGAGTATTTTGTGACAAGAGATGAGTATGACAAAAGAGTTGATGGTTTGTATTTTTATGCACACCAGAGACTTCATGAAGATTTAGGTAATGCTACTTACCAGAATTATGCAGGTAAGACGATGAACCTGGTTAATCAATGGATGATGAGTGTATCATTTGAAGAGCCTGAACTTATCGAAATAGGTGAGGAAAGAATTAGAGAGTATATGAAGGAAGAACCAGCTCTTATTTTGTATGAAAGATATCTTTATCAGATTTTTAGAGCAAAGGAACATGTGCTTTCAAAGGAATGCTCAGAACTTCTTGCAATGTGTGCAGATATGGCAAATGGACCGTCAGATATTTTTGCAAAGTTTTCTAATGTAGATATAACTTTTCCAAAGATAAAAGACGATAATGATAATGACGTGAGAATTACTCATGGCAATTACATAAAATATCTTGAGAGTAGAAACAGAGACGTCAGAAAAGCTGCTTTTGAAGCTATGTACGAAACATATGAGAAGTATGGTAATTTGATGGCATCTGTATATAATTCATCAGTTAAGAAGGATGCTTTTTATGCCAAGGCACAACGTTATTCAAGTGCAATAGAAATGGAGCTTGACAACAATGAGATTCCGCTTAGTGTGTATGATAATCTTATTGAAGCCGTCCACAGATATTTGCCGGTTATGCATAGGTATGTTGAGCTTAGAAAGAGGTTAATGGGATATGATGAACTACATATGTATGATATATATACACCAATTGTGGATATGGAGGATAAAAAGTACTCATTTAATCAGGCAAAAGAAATAGTTAGTGAAGCGCTTGAACCTATGGGCGAAGACTATTTGGGCATATTGAATGAAGGTTTTTGTGGTGGCTGGATTGATGTTTATGAGAATGAGGGTAAGAGAAGTGGGGCGTACTCATGGAGTTATGCAGGATGTCATCCATATGTTTTGCTAAATTATCAGGATAATTTAGATAGTGTGTTTACATTAATACATGAAATGGGGCACGCTATTCATTCGTATTATTCAAATGCGAGTCAGCCATATGTGTACTCCAGCTATAGAATATTTGTGGCAGAAGTGGCATCGATTTGTAATGAGTCATTATTACTTCACTATTTGATAGAAAATGCAAATGACAACAAAGAGAAGGCTTACTATATTAATAACTATCTTGAAAAATTCAGGGGCACATTATTCAGACAGGTGATGTTTGCTGAATTTGAAAAGATAACACATGAGATGGTTGAAAATGGTGAGACGCTCACAAAAGAAAATCTGAGTGAGTTATATTATGATCTGAATAAGAAGTATTATGGGGATTCGATAGTGGTTGATAAGCTTATTGAGATGGAGTGGGCGAGGATTCCACATTTTTATACACCGTTTTATGTATATCAATATTCGACAGGATTTGCTGCAGCAATAGCACTTTCTGCAGGAATAATTTCAGAAGGCGAAGAAGCAGTAAAACGTTATATAAGTTTTTTGAAGGGTGGATGCAGTATGTCACCGATTGAGTTGCTTAAAATTGCAGGTGTCGATATGACATCTGGTGAACCGGTGGACAATGCACTTAAGATATTTGAGAAATTAGTAAAGCAGATGGAGGAAATTGTTTGAGATGAATCTTTATGATGCTGCAGAGCTTAGAATGTCTGTAAAATCATTCTGTCATGAAGAACTTAATAAAGAATTGCTTGATGATTTAGATGTGTATATATCTAATCTGGTTGGATATATGCCGGACATCGATTATAATGTCGAGATTATAAAGACATATGGCAGGAAAATGAGAGCTCCTTATTATGCTGTTTTATATTCAGAAGAAAAAGAAGGCTGTTATATAAATGGCGGATATGTAATGGAGCAGATTGTGTTGTATCTGGCATCGAGAGGAATAGGTACATGTTACAGAATGAGGCCTATTGGTATTGATGTAAAAGATGTAGTTGGAAGGAAATATATAATAGCAATAGCCTTCGGTATAGCAAAAGATGAGATATACAGAAACCCTGAATCTGCTAAAAGAATATCGATAGAGAGACTTTGTGTGGCAAAAAGCACTCCTACAAAGGATATGAGAAATATTCTTAAAGTGGCCAGGCTTGCACCATCAAGCTTCAATAGTCAGCCGTGGAGATTTGTTATAACAGATAACAGGATTCATATATATAAAAGGGAATCAGGAACAACTCTTACAGATCACATATCAGATGTTGATGTAGGAGTAATGCTTGCAAATATGGTTGTATGTGCAGAAGAATTATGGGTGGATATAACTGTTAAGAGAATAGAGGAATTAGAAGAAAAGAAGTTTGCAAGAAATGTTTATGTTACTTCAATAAAATTTGAAAAATATACTTGACAAACAAAATGTCTGATGATAAAATAATTGACGTATTAAATACGTTATGCGCGAGTGGCTCAGTTGGTGGAGCACAACCTTGCCAAGGTTGGGGTCGCGGGTTCGAGTCCCGTCTCGCGCTTCAATAAATAAAAACCCATATCCGCGAGGATATGGGTTTTTATTTATCGAGGCCCACTAGGCCTCGAAGGTTCGAGGTCTCCGCTCCGCTCCGGTCGTCGCATAAACACGAGGTCCACCGGACCTCATGCGACGTCTCGCGCTTCTAGAAACAAAAGACCCGTAGGCCTCGAAGGTTCGAGGTCCACCGGGTCTTTTGTTTACCGGGAATATTATAACTGTCTGCAAATCTCAGCCATATCAAGGATTAACTGCTCTGTCTTCTCCCAACCAAGACATGGATCAGTAATTGACTTGCCATATATGCCTTCACCGATTTTCTGTGCTCCATCTTCGATGTAGCTCTCAATCATAAATCCTTTAACGAAATTCTTGATTTCCGGATTTAGCTTACAACTGTGAAGAACTTCTTTACAGATTCTTATCTGTGCTTCATAGTTCTTTCCGGAATTTGCATGGTTAGTATCTACGATAACAGCCATATTTTCTAGTCCGCGCTTTTTGTATGCTGCGAGAAGTTTTTCGAGATCCTCGTAATGATAATTGGCGTATGATTTGCCATCCTCTTTAACATAACCACGAAGGATTGCATGTGCATATGGATTACCGTTACTTGATACTTCATATCCTCTGTAAGAGAAAGTGTGGGCATGCTGTGCAGCAGTTATTGAGTTAAGCATAACTTCCATATCACCACTTGTAGGATTCTTCATACCAACCGGTGTTCCAATACCACTGGCTACAAGTCGATGCTGCTGGTTTTCAACGCTTCGGGCACCTACAGCTACATAGGATAATACGTCTGATAAGTAGCTGTGATTATCAGGATAAAGCATCTCGTCTGCACAAGTAAGACCTGTCTCTTTAATTGCTCTTAAGTGAAGTTCTCGGATTGAGTAGAGACCTTTTTGCATATCTGCTTCCTGCTCCGGATCTGGTTGGAGAGCCATTCCCTTGTAACCGTCACCAGTTGTACGTGGCTTGTTAGTGTAGATTCTTGGAATGATAAAAATCTTATCTTCAACTTTTTCCTGAATTTTTTTAAGTCTTCCAATATAATCAAGAACGGCATCCTCTCTATCTGCTGAACATGGTCCGATAACCAGGATGATTTTGTCTGACTTGCCCGATAAAATATCAGCGATTTCAGCATCACGCTTTTTCTTGAGTTCAACCATTGATTCATCCATTGGTAATAATTCTTTCAGCTCTTTATCAGTGTAGAGCTTTTTGTTAACTGTAATATCCATTTTTTATTAAACCTCATTTCTTTAAATTGCGATAGAACTATTCTATACTACATCAAATGAAATATCAAGCAAAATATTTTAGTGCGTTAAAGAGTAAAACTTTAATGCGTTTAAGCGTGAAAGAAAAGTGGTAATTTTTTTTTGCGTGTGATATAATGAAAATCGTATGTGCATAATGGTGTTAATAGCATTAGGAGAAAGTTAATGAAGATAAATACAAAAGGAAGTATATATGTTAAGTTTTTAATTATGACAATAGTTCCTATGTTTTTGATGGGAATCATTATTACTTCGTCAGCATCAACGACTTTTACTAAAGCTATGCACAAAGAAGTAAAGGTGGAGCTTTCGAATCTGGCTAATGCTGTTGTGGATTCATATGATTTGCTATACCCTGGTGATTACAAAATGGTAGGTGCAAAAAATGTTGCAATTGTAAAAGGTGATAAAGTTATCAGCACAACTACTGAACTTATAGATAAGATAAAAGCAAAATCAGGAGTTGAGATTTCTGTTTTTTATATGAACACACGAATTGCTACTACAATAGAAGATGAGCGATATAACCGTCTGGTTAATACGGTTGCAAACGCAAAAGTAGTAAATGAGGTAATTGAGAATAAGAGCGGAAGATTTTATAATAATGCAAAGATTGATGGTGTAGCGTATTATGCATATTATGTTCCACTTTTCAATTCTGATGGTTCGTGTGTTGGAATGATTGGAGTTGCAAAATCAGCAAAAAACATACAAAAGTCAATTGACGGTGCTTTGATTTCAATAATACTGGTTGCTGTTGTTGCAATGGTTGTGGCGGCAGGTTTTGTATCAATATATTCAAAAGATATACTTGCCACCCTTGAAGCCATCAGAAAATATCTTAATAAAGTTTCAACAGGAAAGCTGAATGAAGAACTGGATCAGAAGATAACAGACAGAACTGATGAGATTGGGGATATTGGTAAGGCAATATCAGGTATGAGAAATTCACTGCAGGAAATGGTTGAGATGGATGCGCTTACAAGAGTTAATAACAGAAGAAGCGGAGAAGAAAAGCTTAGAAGCACATATGAAGAATCTAAGAGAAACGGAATGCCATTTTCTATCTGTATAGGTGATATAGATTTCTTTAAGAAGGTAAACGATACTTATGGACATGAGTGCGGTGATGAGGTATTAAAGGAAGTAGCATATAACATCAAAAAAGCTATGCTGGGAGCAGGGTATGTGTCAAGATGGGGTGGAGAGGAATTCTTATTAATATTTGACAGAGTTGATTTTGATAAGGCTTGTGAAGTATTAAGTGAGCTTCTTAAATAATATACGGGATATCGAGATTAATTATAAGGGAATTACAGTGAAAGTCACAATGACCTTTGGTATAGTAGAGGGAAATACAAAAGAAGATCTTCATACTCAGATAAAAAAAGCAGATGACAAGCTTTATGAGGGCAAAATATCAGGAAGAAATAAAATAATAAAGGATTAAGAGGAATAAAAAATGTTAGATGTAATATTAGACACAGTGCTCGACGCGATAAAAATAATTCCATTTCTGTTTTTCACATATTTATTAATGGAATATATTGAGCATCAGACGAGTGAAAAGTTTAAAAAAGCAATTAAAAGATCAGGAAAGACAGGCCCTGTTTGGGGAAGTATACTGGGTGCATTTCCACAATGTGGTTTTTCAACAGCGGCATCAAGTCTGTTTTCGACAAGAGTGATAACAGTTGGTACATTGATATCTATTTATTTATCTACATCAGATGAAATGCTTCCAATATTTATTTCTGAAAAGGTATCACCAAGAATAATTATTGGAACCATTGGTATCAAAATAGTGATAGGTATGATTGCCGGCTTTATTGTTGATATATTCTTATCAAATTTCATCTTAACAAAAAAACAGATAATAACTATTGATAAGATGTGTGAGACAGACCAGTGTCATTGTGAGAAGAGCATATTCAAATCTGCGTTAAAGCACACAATTCAGATATTGTTGTTTATTGTAGTTATTTCATTTATTCTAAACACAGTAATTTATTTTGTGGGTGAGGACGCACTGTCAAATCTGATACTTGACAAGATGATTGTTGGTCCAGTGCTTGCAGGTATAGTTGGACTGATACCAAATTGTGCTGCATCAGTAGTTATAACTCAGTTGTATCTTACTAAGATTATCAGTTTTGGTGCGATGATGTCAGGACTTTTGGTTGGTGCAGGAGTAGGGTTGCTGGTACTATTCAGAGCAAACAGGAAAAGACTTAAAGAGAATATTAAGATAGTAGTTACGCTTTATTTCTTCGGTGTGATTGCAGGTATTATTTTAGATTTGCTAAAAATATCCTTATAAAACGCTGATTAAGAGAGGAAATGAAATGGATTTATCAGTTTATGAAGCAAAATGTGAATATTCATATGAAGTAATAAAAGAGATGACAAGGAATACAAGGAAGATATCATTTAAAATATATTACTCAGTAATCTTCTTTGTATTAGCGTTGATAGAAGCATTATATGTAATCAGATACAAAAAGAAATATATGATAATAATTATTGGAATTGCACTAATAATAGCTGCCATAAGCTATGTTGTGTTACCTGTTTTGAATGCGAAAAAGCAATACATCGAGATGCTGGCAGGATATGACGGAGAAAATATGAAAACACGAATAAAAGTGTTCGAGGAAGGCATTGAGCATATATGTATTCAGGGGAATGACAGAGTTGAGGTTACATTTGACAAAATTCAAAAGGTAATAGAGAGCAGAAATTTATTTATTTTGTTATTAAAGGGAAATGTTGCAATAGTGGCAGAAAAGAGTAAGTTTGAAAAGGGAAATCCATATGGATTTGCGAATTTTATCAGATATAAAATAACAAATACAGAAGAAAAATAGTTCTGCGGGAGTGTGGACAATGAATTTGGAGATGAAAAGAAAGAATATAATGGATGCGGTAATATTTGCACTTAATGAAAAAGGAGCCGATGTTACTGTTGAAGACGTTGCAAAAAAGGCAGGGGTAAGTAAAAAAACAATCTATAATAATTTTGGGAGTAAAAGCGGACTCGTAGACGTTGCGATTGAGTATACGTTTGAACAGATTAAGAACAGGGAAAATTTTATCATTAATGATAAAGAGATGGACATAATAGATAAACTCAAGAAACTGGTTATTGTTTTGCCAGACAGATATAGAAATATTGATTTTAGAAAAATAGGCGAACTAAAAGAAAGAAATAGCGATATATATATGAAGATACTTTCCAGGATAGAGTCAGATTGGGAACCGACACTGATGTTATTTGAAGAAGCTATAAGACAGGGAAGAATCAGGAATGTATCACTTCCTGTTATACGTACAATGATTGAGGCTTCCATAGAAATATTTATGGACGGAAAAGAGCTAAGACAATGCGGAATAGAATACGAAACAGCTATGCGTGAGATGATTAATATAATTGTTGATGGTATCAGAATAAAATAAATATATAAGAAAGCAGTTGTGATTAACTGCTTTTTTCTATTGACACCTGAGTGCAACTGTTATAGTATATGTATAACAGAAGAACGGAGTGATAAAATGTTAATCTCAATAGATTTTAATAGTAATGAAGCGATTTATATGCAACTTCGCAATCAGATAATTGTAGGAATTGCAACAGATATAATTAAAGAGGGCGAGAGCCTGCCATCTGTCAGACAAATGGCGGATACTGTAGGAATTAATATGCATACAGTTAACAAGGCATACTCTGTTTTGAAGCAGGAAGGCTTTGTCAAATTAGACAGGAGACGAGGAGCTGTAATATCACTGGATGTTGATAAGATAAAGGCGATAGAAGAGATGACAGAGGATATGAGAGTTGTGGTTGCAAAAGCCATATGTAAGAATATATCAAGACAGGAAGCGCACGATATAATAGACAGAATTTATGATTTTTATGACAAATAGAACAATATAGATATTAGGAAGGAAATAGAGATGAGGATAAAATACACAAAAAAGGCGACTCAGGCAATAGAAGGGGCAAAGAGTGTATCTAAGGCATTGGGTCATGGATATGTTGGCAGTGAGCATTTACTTTTGGCTATAGTGTCTGTAGAAGATAGTACCGCGTCTAAAGTTTTAGATAAATATGGCGTTACACAGGATAAAGTATTAGAGATGATAGAGAGAACCGTAGCACCATCGAAGAAGGTCAGCATTAAGGAAAGAGATGGTTTTTCACCAAGAGCAAGAAGAATTTTAGAATCAGGCTTACAGGAAGCAGAGAGATTTGGGGATGATATTGTAGGAACAGAACATATTCTTATGGCTATTTTGGCGGATGGTGATTGTGTAGGTAACAGATTGTTGTGTGCCCTGAATGTCAATGTTCAGAAGGCATATGCAGACATTGTAATTACAATGGGGGGAACACCTGCCATGGCTAAAGATAGATTTAAGAATAACAGAATGTCACCCAATAATTCTAATCTGTTAGTCGACAGATATAGTACCGATTTGACTCAGATTGCTTCGCTTAAGAGATTAGATCCTGTAATAGGAAGGAATAATGAGATTAGAAGAATAATCCAGATATTAAGTAGAAGAACTAAGAATAATCCATGTCTTGTTGGAGAACCGGGGGTTGGTAAAACAGCGGTTGTAGAGGGGCTTGCAAATGCTATCGCTTCCGGCAATGTACCGGAGGATATGCTTGATAAGAGATTACTTAGTCTTGATTTATCGTCGGTGGTAGCAGGCTCGAAGTATCGAGGAGAATTCGAAGAGAGAGTAAAGAGAATAATCGATGAGGTAAAGAGTAACCGAAATATAATATTGTTTATTGATGAGATTCATACTATGATAGGAGCTGGTGGAGCAGAAGGGTCGATTGATGCTTCCAACATCTTAAAGCCTGCTCTTGCACGAGGTGAAGTGCAGGTAATAGGAGCTACCACAGTTGATGAATATCGTAAATATTTTGAAAAAGATGCGGCACTTGAGAGAAGATTCCAGCCTGTAGAAGTTAAGGAACCAACAGTAGAAGAGACAATCGAGATATTGACAGGTATCAGGGAAAAATACGAACAGCATCATGAAGTTTTAATAACAGATGAAGCTGTGAAGTCTGCGGCTGAATTATCAGCCAGATATATAAGTGGAAGATTTTTGCCTGACAAAGCAATAGATTTAATAGATGAGGCAGCATCAAAGGTGAAGCTTAGTGCATATAATGTACCTCAGGGAATTGAAAAGCTACAGAATGAGATAGACAGATTATCATCAGACAAAGAAAAGGCAATAAAGTCAGAACAGTATGAAATGGCGAGCCAGCTTCGCAACGAGGAGAAGAAGAAGCGAAATAAATTAGAAAAGCTTATGAGCAAATGGAGAGAAGAATACAGCAATTCCAAGAATACCGTAGATGAGAATGATGTGGCAGCAGTGGTTTCAGAATGGACAAAGATACCTGTTAAGAAGCTTGAACAGGAAGAAAGTGAAAGACTAAAAAAATTAGAAAGTATTCTTCACAAGAGAGTAATAGGACAAGAGGAAGCCGTTACAGCAGTATCAAAATCTATTCGAAGAGGAAGAGTTGGACTTAAGAATCCTAAGAGGCCAATAGGTTCCTTCTTATTCTTAGGACCAACCGGTGTTGGAAAAACAGAATTATCAAAGGCTTTAGCAGAGGTGTTGTTTGGTAAGGAAGATTCTATTATCAGAGTTGATATGTCAGAATATATGGAAAAACACAGTGTTTCAAAAATCGTTGGTTCACCACCAGGATACGTAGGATATGAAGAAGGTGGACAGTTAAGTGAAAGAGTAAGAAGAAATCCGTACTCGGTTATACTGTTTGACGAGATTGAAAAGGCACATCCTGATGTATTTAACATTTTGCTACAGGTATTAGATGATGGACATATAACAGATAATACCGGCAGAGTAGTTGATTTCAAAAATACTGTAATAATTATGACTTCAAATGCAGGAGCACAGAGAATAGTTGAACCAAAGAATTTAGGATTTAATTCAGGAAAAGATGATAAGCAGAACTATGAGATTATGAAGAAAAATGTAATGGAGGAAGTTAAGCGATTATTTAAGCCTGAATTTATTAACCGTATTGATGAAACAATAGTATTTCATCCGCTTAATGAGGAAAATACAAAAGCAATTGCTGATATTATGCTTAAGGAGATAATAGATAGAGCCAAGAAGCAGTTGGATATTACACTTAAGGTAACGGCACCGGTGAAAGCTTTTATAGCAAAAGAAGGATATGATCCTAAATATGGTGCCAGACCTTTAAGAAGAAAGATACAGAATTTAATAGAAGACAGATTAGCCGAAGAAATATTAGATGCAAATGTAAAAACCGGAGATACTGTATGTATTTCGCTAAAAGAAAAACAATTGATTTTTTCAGTTAAGAAGTAGGTTTGTACTAGAATAATTTTTCAAAATGTTATATAATTATTCATACAAACAGAAATCATTAATGTACATTTACAGGAGGAATAATTATGGCAGTAATTAATGAGTTACTACGTGTTGAAACTGATGGAACACTTAGCTTTGGAAACTATGAATTAGAATCAAAATCAAAGCTTTCTGATTTTGAATTTAACGGAGATTTATATAAGGTAAAGACTTTCAAGGAGATTACTAAGTTAGAAAGAAACGGAATGCTTGTATATGAGTCAGTACCTGGAACTACAGTAACAGGATTTAAGTCAGAAGATGGACAGATGTCATTTGTTGTCGAAGGTAATGATGATGCACAGGTGACAGTTGAGGCAGAAGATGGAGCAGAATATACAGTGTATATAGATGAGGTTAACGCAGGACATATGAAGGCCAATCTTGGAGGAAAGCTTGTATTAAGCTTTGAGATTAATCAGGGAAAATCGTCAAAGGTTAAGATTGTTAAGAATTAGTGAGAATCCGGAATAAGTAATTCATATTGCACACACTCTTAAGGGTGTGTGCATTTTTTAACACATAATCTGAAGTTTATATTAGAAAATAGGAGATAAAAAATGGTGAAGGGTAAAGCAACAGTTTTTTTCTGTAAAGAATGTGGATATGAATCATCTAAATGGATGGGGCAATGTCCGGGATGCAGGGAGTGGAATGTATTTGTAGAGGAACCGATAGTTAAGAAGAAATCTGGAATGTCTAATGGTAAACAGGAGTTTGTTAAGCCTGTAAAACTAAATGATATAAATATAGAAGAAACTACAAGATTAAAGACTGGATTAAGAGAACTGGACAGAGTACTTGGAGGAGGAATAGTTGCAGGCTCTCTGATTCTTGTAGGAGGAGATCCTGGAATTGGTAAATCAACATTGTTATTACAAGTGTGCAAAAATGTGGCATCGCAGGATAAAAAAGTTTTATATATATCAGGAGAGGAATCTTTGAAGCAGATTAAGTTAAGAGCCGAAAGACTAGGGAGTTTTTCGGACAATCTGTTATTATTGTGCGATACTAATTTGGAATCAGTGGAGGACAATGTCAGGAAAGAAATGCCGGATATGGTGGTTATTGATTCGATTCAGACTATGTATAGAGAAGATGTTGGCTCAGCTCCTGGAAGTGTCAGTCAGGTACGTGAATCAACAGCGGCATTTATGGAGTTGGCAAAAGGACTTGGAATATCTATTTTTATAGTAGGTCATGTAACAAAGGATGGTATGGTGGCAGGTCCGAGAGTTCTTGAACATATGGTGGATACAGTTTTGTACTTTGAGGGTGACAAGCACGCTTCATACAGACTTCTTAGAGGAGTAAAAAACAGATTTGGTTCTACTAATGAAATAGGTGTATTCGAAATGAAACAGGATGGGTTATCAGAAGTTAGTAATCCTTCTGAATTTATGCTTCAGGGAAGGTTAGAGGATGCTTCAGGTTCGATTACAGTTTGTCTTATTGAAGGGACTCGTCCGTTACTGGTAGAAGTGCAGGCACTGGTAAGTAAGACAAATTTTGGAATGCCACGAAGAACTTCTAATGGAACAGACTATAATAGAGTGAATTTGTTATTAGCTGTAGTGGAAAAAAAGACAGGAATGTATTTTGGGGAATGTGATGTATATGTGAATGTCGTAGGTGGAATAAAGGTAACTGAACCATCATTAGACCTTGGAATAGTTCTTGCGCTTATATCGAGCAAAAAAGACAAAGCAATAGATCCAAGAACTATTGCGTTTGGAGAAGTGGGATTGTCTGGAGAAATAAGAGCTGTAAGTCAAACACAGCAGAGGATAGCGGAAGCAGCCAAGCTTGGCTTTAAGAAATGTATCGCCCCTGAGGTATCTACAACAGGTATTGAGATACCTGATGGAATAGAGGTCATAAAGGTAAGAACTATAGCAGATGCTGTTAAATATATATAGTGCAACTAATTTGTGGAAAAAATTAAAAAAAATAAAAAAAGATGTTGACATATGTCGTTTCTAGTGATATTCTATCTAGGCACTTGAAAAACAAAGTGCTACGAAAGAAAAAAATAAAAAAAGTTGTTGACAAAGACAGCAGACTTGTGATAGAGTATAGGAGTTGTCGCTAAAACAACGAAGAAAAAAAGAACTTTGAAAACTAAACAGTAATTAACCATCCCTGAACGATTCAAAGAGAATTAATTCAGAAAACAAACAATAAATCAACGGATGAAAAAATAGCTAACGTTATTTTGAATCTGGAGAAAACTTTTTAACGA
>JBGVIE010000067.1:0-9501 GCA_045122895.1 Lachnospiraceae bacterium | reverse complement strand
GGTGTATATGAGAGAAAAGAAGGAATGGTAACGACCTTTAAGGCTGCTATGAATGGGCAGAAGGAAGTTGATTCTACAAAACTACCAATAGACAGTGAAGAGTTGTTGGCAGAAATAGGACAGGATAAGTATGACAAATTGCAGGAAGATATAGAATTGCTTGACGGTGCTAGTGCAGAATTCGATTTAAATGAAATTCAGGCAGGTGAGTTATCGCCGGTATTTTTTGGATCTGCTTTAACAAATTTTGGTGTTGAGAATTTCCTAAGACACTTTCTTGATATGACGACAGCACCATTATCAAGAAAATCAAATCAGGGAGAGATTGATCCGTTCAGAGAGGATTTTTCTGCATTTGTATTCAAAATTCAGGCAAATATGAACAAGGCTCACAGAGATAGAATTGCATTTATGAGAATATGTTCTGGAAAGTTCACAGCGGGAATGGATGTTCATCATGTTCAGGGCGGTAAGAAAGTAAAGCTTTCACAGCCACAGCAGATGATGGCTCAGGAACGACATATTGTAGATGAGGCATACGCCGGAGATATTATAGGTGTATTCGATCCGGGTATTTTCTCAATAGGAGATACACTATGCACATCTAACGACAAATTTGAGTTTGAAGGAATACCTACATTTGCACCGGAACATTTTGCAAGAGTAAGACAGATTGACACAATGAAGAGAAAACAGTTCGTCAAGGGAGTAAACCAGATTGCACAGGAGGGAGCCATTCAGATTTTCCAGGAATTTAATTCCGGTATGGAAGAAATAATAGTAGGTGTAGTAGGTGTACTTCAGTTCGATGTACTCAAATACAGATTGGAAAATGAGTACAATGTGGAAATAAGACTCGAGCCATTGCCTTATGAACATATCAGATGGATTGAGAACAAAGATATTGATGTTAATAGAATTATCGGAACTTCAGATATGAAGAAAATAAAGGATTTGAAGGACAACCCATTGTTATTATTTACTAATGCATGGAGTGTAAATATGGTTCTTGAGAGGAATGAGGGATTGGTATTATCAGAATTTGGACGAGGCTAAAGGAGTGATAGAACCATGAAAAGTCTATTATGTTATCTGAAAGATTATAAAAAAGAGAGTATACTTGGACCGTTGTTTAAGCTTTTAGAAGCATCGTTTGAGCTTATGATTCCTCTTATTATGGCAGATATAATTGATGTGGGAATCGCAAACGGTGATAAGAGTTATATAATACAGAAATGTATTATTATGGTGGCACTTGGGATTATTGGTCTTGTGTGTTCACTTACGGCACAGTATTTTTCAGCAAAAGCAGCGGTTGGCTTTGCCACAAAGCTTCGACACGCATTATTTGCTCATATACAGAGTCTGTCATACACGGAGATAGATAAAATAGGAACAAGCACACTTATGACAAGAATGACAAGCGATATTAACCAGTTGCAGTCGGGCGTCAATCTCGTGCTAAGACTGTTTCTTAGATCGCCGTTTATCGTGTTTGGAGCGATGATTATGGCTTTTACAATCAATGTAAAAGCGGCACTTATTTTTGTAGTCACAATACCACTTTTATCTATTGTTGTATTTGGCGTCATGGCACTTACAATACCTATGTATAAAAAAGTCCAAAAACAGCTTGATAAGGTGTTATCCATAACAAGAGAAAATCTTACCGGAGTAAGAGTTATCAGAGCATTTGATAAGGAAGAAAGTGAAATTATCAACTTTTCAAATGCAGCAGAGGATTTATTTGGCGGTCAGACGAAGGTTGGAAAAATATCTGCTCTTATGAATCCGGTGACATATGTGATAATTAATGGAGCAACAGTATTATTATTGTGGTCCGGTGCGATAAAGGTAGATACAGGAATTCTTGAGACAGGTGAAGTTGTTGCACTTCTTAACTATATGTCACAGATATTAATCGAGCTTATAAAGCTTGCAAACCTGATTGTGACAGTCACAAAAGCACTGGCGTGCGCATCGCGTGTTGAAAATATCTTTGAGATGAAATCGTCAATGGAATTTGTAAGTGCAATGACAGAAGAAAAATCTAACTATGACATAATCAGATTTGAAAATGTTTCTCTTAAGTACGATGGTGCATCAGAAAATGCTATTTCAGGTGTTAATCTTTCTGTAAAGAAAGGTGAAACAGTAGGTGTAATCGGAGGAACAGGCTCTGGAAAATCAACATTTGTCAACCTTATTCCACGTTTTTATGATGCAACAGAAGGAACAGTATATGTCGATGGTATCGATGTAAAAAAGTATCCAAAAGAGATTTTAAGAGAAAAAATTGGTGTGGTAATGCAAAAGGCAGTGTTGTTTAAGGGGACAATAGAGGACAACCTTAAGTGGGGCAAGAATGACGCAACAGAAGCACAGATGGAAAAGGCAATAGAGATTGCACAGGCAAAAGAATTTGTAGATAAAAAAGAAGGCAGGTTAACATCTTTGATATCCCAGGGCGGAAAGAATCTGTCAGGAGGGCAGAGACAGCGTCTTACAATAGCAAGAGCGGTAGTGAAGGAGCCGGATATCCTCATATTAGACGACAGTGCATCAGCCCTTGATTTTGCTACGGATGCAGCTCTTAGAAAATCAATAAGAAATATCAAAAAAGATATCACAACAATAATTGTATCACAAAGGGCAGCTTCGATTATGAACGCCGACCAGATTATTGTGTTGGATGATGGATTAGTGGCAGGAATAGGAACTCACGAAAATCTGCTGAAAAACTGTGAGGTTTACCAGGAAATATATTACTCACAGTTTAAGAAATCAGAAGAACAGGAGGCGATTTAAATGAACCAGAAGAGCGTCCTGAAAAAAGTATTAACGTACATTAAGAAATATAATATTTATATGATATTATCCATAATTGCAGCGATTATCACAGTAGTATCAACACTCTATTTTCCTATTTTAACAGGTGATGCCGTTGATATGATTATCGGTAAAGGCAATGTTGATTTTGTTCAAATCAAGAAGATAATTGTGAAGATGCTTATTGTAATAGTGGTAACAGCAATTGCACAGTGGATAATGAACGTAAGTAATAACAAGATGGCTTATGCAGTAGTTAAAGACATTAGAGAGAAAGCTTTTAGAAAGCTTCAGAATTTGCCACTGAAATATATTGATTCAAATTCGTATGGAGACATAGTAAGCAGAATTGTTGCTGATGTAGACCAGTTTAGTGATGGCTTACTTATGGGATTCACACAGCTATTTACAGGTGTGATAACAATATTTGGAACACTTTTATTTATGTTTACAATTAATGTAAGGATTACGCTTGTTGTCATTGTAATAACACCGTTATCACTAGTTGTAGCGAGCTTTATTGCCAAAAGCACATACAATATGTTCAAAGAGCAGTCGGTTACAAGAGGGGAACAGACCTCTTTCATAGAAGAGATGATTGGTAACCAGAAAATCGTTCAGGCATTTGGACATGAAGATGAGGCAATAGAAAAATTTGATGAGATAAATAAAAGATTAGAGAAGTGCTCTCTAAAAGCAATTTTTTTCTCATCCACCACAAACCCATCTACAAGATTTATTAATGGACTTGTGTATACGGCTGTGGGATTTACCGGCGCGTTATCTGCCATGAGAGGTGGGCTTTCAATCGGGCAGCTTACCTGTTTTTTAAGCTATGCAAACCAGTACACAAAACCATTTAACGAAATCTCAGGTGTAATAACAGAACTGCAGAACGCGCTGGCCTGTGCCGGACGTGTATTTGAACTTATAGATGAAGAGCCTCAGGTGCCGGATAAGGAAGACGCAGTTACGCTGGAAAAAGTTGATGGAACAGTGGAACTTAAAGATGTATGCTTCTCATATGTTCCTGATAAGAAGTTGATTGAGAACTTTAATTTGTCAGTAAAGGAAGGACAGAGGGTTGCCATTGTAGGACCTACAGGATGTGGAAAAACGACACTTATAAATCTTCTTATGAGATTCTATGATGTTACGCAAGGAAGCATAGAGGTTAGTGGCTACGATGTGCGCGATATAAAAAGAGCCAGCCTTAGAACAAATTTTGGTATGGTTTTACAGGAGACATGGCTTAAGGCTGGAACGATAAAAGAAAATATTTGTATGGGAAAGCCTGATGCAACAGACGAAGAAATAATAAATGCAGCAAGGGCGGCACATGCGCACGGATTTATTAAAAGACTGCCAAACGGATATGACACAGTGATAGGTGAAGATGGAGGAAGTCTGTCAGGAGGACAAAAACAGCTTTTGTGTATATCAAGAATTATGTTGTCACTGCCACCTATGCTTATTCTTGATGAGGCCACTTCATCAATCGATACAAGAACTGAAATAAAGATTCAGCAGGCATTTGCCACAATGATGAAGGGCAGAACAAGTTTTATCGTGGCACACAGATTGTCTACTATAAAAGAAGCAGATATCATTCTGGTAGTGAAGGATGGTAATATTATTGAGCAGGGCAGCCACGATGAATTGTTGAAAGCTGGAGGTTTTTATTATAATCTATATAACAGTCAGTTTTCAAAATAGGTACAAAAAATGAGCGAAAAAAAGAAGATAATTAAATCAGAAAATTTAATATATGAATATGAAGTTAGAGACTCAAATGGGGATGTTGCAGGTAAAAACAGAGCTATAGATAACGTTAGTATAGATGTTGAGGAAGGAATGTTTATAGCAGTGCTTGGTCACAACGGTTCAGGAAAATCCACGTTTGCAAAACATCTCAATGCTATTTTGCATCCAAGCGCAGGAAGTGTGTATGTGGGCGGGATGTCTACAAAAGATGACGAGAGGCTCTGGGATATCAGGCAATGTGCAGGGATGGTTTTTCAAAATCCGGATAATCAGATAATTGGAACAATAGTTGAGGAAGATGTGGGGTTTGGTCCGGAGAATCTTGGAATTCCTACTGATGAGATTTGGGAGAGGGTAGATAATGCTCTTTTGACAGTTGGAATGAGTGAGTTCAGAAAAAAATCTCCAAACAGGTTGTCAGGAGGACAAAAGCAGAGAGTGGCAATTGCCAGTGTTCTTGCAATGGAACCGAAATGCATAATTCTAGATGAACCAACAGCTATGCTTGACCCGGTTGGAAGACGTGAGGTTATAAGCACGATAAAACACCTTAACCGGGATAAGGGTATTACCATAATTTTGATTACACATTATATGGATGAGGTAATTGAGGCAGACAAAGTGTTTGTTATGGACCATGGCAAGGTGGTTACCCAGGGAACGCCCAGGGAGGTATTTTCTGATGTGAAGAGAATAAAAGAGCTGGGACTTGACGTACCTCAGGTAACAGAGCTTGCGTATAAGCTTAGAGAAAAAGGGATTCCTATGAGAGAAGGGATTCTGACAATAGATGAATTTGTAGAGGAATATAAGAGATGTCATTAGAACTGGTTAATGTAAATTATATATATGGAGAAGGCTCACCGGATGAGAGAAAAGCATTAAGCGACATTAATGTACAAATAGGTGATAACGAGTTTACTGCAATAATAGGACATACCGGCTCAGGCAAATCCACATTGATACAGCTTTTTAACGGACTTGAGAAACCGACAGAAGGCAAGGTGCTATATAATGGTGAAGATATTTTTTCGCAAAAATACGACAGGAGACAATTGAGATGTGAGGTTGGGCTTGTATTTCAATATCCGGAGCATCAACTATTTGAGCTTGATGTGTTATCGGATGTGATGTTTGGACCAAAGAATCAGGGAAAATCTGATGATGAGGCTAGAGAGATAGCAGTAGAGGCACTGAAATTATTAGAGTTTCCGGAAGAGTTATATGAAAAAGCCCCTTTTGAATTATCTGGTGGACAGAAGAGAAGGGTTGCAATTGCCGGTGTTATGGCGATGAATCCAAAGCTTCTGGTGTTGGATGAGCCGACAGCAGGACTTGACCCGAGGGGCAGAGAGAAGATATACAGTGTTCTTAAGAGAATCCATGAGGAGAAGAAGATAACTGTTGTTGTGGTATCTCACAGTATGGAGGACGTTGCAAAATATGCAAAGAGGCTTATCGTGTTGAATGATGGAAAGATAATGTATGATGATGAACCACGCAAGGTTTTTGTACATTATGAAGAGTTGGAAAATATGGGACTTGCAGCTCCTCAGGTTACATATCTTATGAATGAACTAAAGTCAAATGGCGTTGATATTAGCTGTGAGGTTACAACTGTTGATGAAGCACTAAAGGAATTGCTAAAATGATTAGAGATATAACACTTGGACAATATTATAATTCAAACTCAGTCCTTCACAGACTGGATCCCAGAGTGAAATTGTTTGGGACTATTATTTTTTTAATATCACTGTTTTCTGCACAAAGTGTAGTTGGTTATGTGATAGCCACATTTGCACTTATTTCCCTTATTGTAATGTCAAAGGTACCTTTTAAATTCATCACAAAGGGACTTAAGGCGATAGTTATTATTCTCTTGTTAAGTGTATGCATAAATCTTTTTATAACGCCGGGACAAATAGTATTTTCTTATAAGTTTGTTAAGATAACAAAAGAAGGAATAATTATTTCGGTGAAGATTACAATAAGATTGATTTATCTGATAATTGGTTCGTCACTTTTGACGCTTACTACTACACCAAATGAACTTACTGATGGTATGGAGAAGGCATTTGGTTGTCTTAAAAAAATTCATTTTCCGGTTCACGAGATGGCGATGATGATGTCTATTGCACTTAGATTTATTCCAATTCTGATGGAAGAGACCGACAAGATTATTAAGGCACAGACTGCGAGAGGTGCTGATTTTGAGAGTGGCTCAAATATTAAAAAGGCAAAAAATATGCTGCCTATACTTGTGCCACTTTTTATCTCGGCGTTTAGAAGGGCGAATGATCTGGCGATTGCTATGGATGCAAGATGTTACAGAGGCGGCGCTGGAAGGACGAAGATGAAGCCACTCAAATACAGTAAAGCAGATATTGTAAGCTATGTTATCTGTGTATTTTACCTGGCAGCAGTGATATCGACGAATTTTATTAATATATTACATTGGAGTTCAATATGAAAAGAGTTAAATTAACAATTGCATATGATGGAAGTGCATATTGTGGATGGCAGAAGCAGATTAACGGACTTGCTGTGGAAGAAGTGATAAATAATGCCCTTTCTGATCTTTTGGGAGAAAAGATAGAAGTGATAGGTGCAAGTAGGACTGACTCAGGTGTTCATGCTTATGGGAACGTGGCTGTATTTGATACCGAGTCAAAGATTCCTTCTGAAAAAATATGTTTTGCACTTAATCAGCGATTACCTGATGATATCACAATTCAAAAATCAGAGGAAGTACCACTTACATTTCATCCAAGATTTTGCAATAGCGTAAAAACATACGAATATAAGATTTTAAACAGAAAAATCGATATGCCTATTTGGAGGCTTTACAGCCATTTTGTATATATGCCACTTGATGTTGAAAAGATGAGAAAGGCAGCAGAATATATAATAGGTGAACATGATTTTAAGAGTTTTTGTTCGGCAAGAACGCAGGTTGTAGATACTGTTAGAACTATTTACAGCCTTGATATCAACAAAGATGAAGCTACAGATATGATTACAATCAGAATAAGTGGAAATGGATTTTTGTATAATATGGTCAGAATAATCGCAGGAACACTTATAAAGGTTGGTTTGTCGGTATATCCTCCTCAGCATGTCAAAGAAATTATTGAATCTTGTGACAGGAATATGGCAGGACCTAAAGCACCGGCAAAGGGATTGTCGCTTGTTGGAATAGAGTATGAAGAGGACAGAACTATAGAAAATACAGACAGCATCATTTTTGATATAGACGGAACTTTATGGGATGTAAGAAAAGAAATCTGCGAGGCATGGAGTGAGGCAATAAGAACGCAGACTGATTTGCCTGTGAATTTTGATATGGAGAGTCTTGGAAGTCTTTTTGGAAAGACTATGGATGAGATAGCGGACATTCTTTACCCTGATTTGGATAAGGAAAAAAAAGATATGCTCTTTAAAATTTTGTGCGAAAAAGAGCACGAATATATAAGGGAGAAAAAGCCGGCCGCCTACGCCGGAACAAGGGAAACTCTTGAAAAACTTTCACAAAGCTATCCACTTTATATTGTGACAAATGGTCAGAAGGGCTATGTTGAGCTTATGTTAGAAGCTACAGGTTTAGGAGAATATTTTGAGGGATGGTTGTGTTTCGGTGATACAAAACAGCCGAAAAACGTGACATTAAGCACATTGATAGAGAAGTATAATTTGAAAAATCCGGTGTATATAGGAGACACATATGGCGATGCAGTGCAATGTAAAAAAGCAAACGTTCCATTTGTATATGCTGCATACGGTCTTGGAGAAGTTAAAAAACCTAAATATATTATAAGAGATATTACAAATCTGACTGATATTTTTTAGTGAAATTTACTATAAAAATGTGGTTGACACTGGAAAACCCATATTATATAATATTTTACTGTGACAGCTTATGTTATGCGATTAATACTTAAGCCATAGCCCCGGTAAAAGTATTTATCATAAATGAATTATGAATGTTTATATAGGAGGAAAACCAATGAAGAGTTTTATGGCAAGTCCATCAACAATTGAAAGAAAATGGTATGTAGTTGACGCTACAGGATATACATTAGGTCGTTTAGCATCAGAAGTTGCTAAAGTTTTAAGAGGTAAGAACAAGCCTACTTATACACCACACATTGATACAGGTGATTACGTAATCGTAGTTAACGCTGACAAGATTAACGTAACAGGTAAGAAGTTAGATCAGAAGATTTACTATAACCACTCAGAATACGTTGGTGGTATGAAAGAGACAACTCTTAGAGAAATGATGGCTAAGAAGCCTGAAAGAGTTATTGAACTTGCAGTTAAGGGAATGCTTCCAAAGGGACCTTTAGGAAGAGAAATGTACACAAAGCTTCACGTATACGCTGGTCCAGAACATGACCATGCAGCTCAGAAGCCTGAAGCATTAACATTTTAATTGATAACTGGAAGGAGGAAATATAAATGGCAAAGGTTAACGGAAAGTTCTATGGAACAGGAAGAAGAAAGAAAAGTATCGCAAGAGTATATTTAGTACCTGGTAAGGGAGAAATTACAATCAACAAGAGAACACTTGATGATTATTTTGGTTTAGATACATTAAAGGTTATCGTAAAGCAGCCTTTAGTAACAACTAACACAACAGATAAGTATGACGTAATCGTAAACGTACATGGTGGTGGATACACAGGTCAGGCTGGTGCTATCAGACATGGTATCTCAAGAGCATTACTTCAGGCAGACGCTGATTTCAGACCAGCTCTTAAGAAGGAAGGATTCCTTACAAGAGATCCAAGAATGAAAGAAAGAAAGAAATACGGTCTCAAAGCTGCGAGAAGAGCTCCACAGTTCTCAAAGAGATAATCTTTCGGAAACGAAGATATCAAGAAAAGCCCATTTTACAAGGGTTACAGA
>JBGVIE010000066.1:0-56636 GCA_045122895.1 Lachnospiraceae bacterium | reverse complement strand
ATGACAACTGCTTTGCGGCATCTGCGTAATAAACAGCCATATACTAACATATAGAACAGAGAATGTCCCCCCGCCCAAAACAGGAGGGGAACATCCGCTGCAACCTATATAACTTTAGTTCTCAAACCAGATAATACTGCCCCTGTTCACAGCAGTACCACTTGTACAGGTAATCTTTAAGCTAAACCTTGCATCAGCATTAGCAGTAATTGCTGTCACCACCTGCGAATCTCCCGGGCTCCTGTACTTAGACACACTGCTTGTTATAGTTGTCTTAAGTGTTGTTCCATCAGAAGATGTATATCCCGAAATGCTAACTGCATCATAAGAGCTGTTACTGTAAGTGCATCCTGTGTTATATTTTTTATCCGGATTTCTTTTTATTGTACACACATCGTTATTACCATGTCCTGAATGAATATAAATTGTTTCCCATTCATCCTTGTGTATAATCGTTGCCTGTGCACTGCCTGCTGAACCTATGGCAAATGTTGCTGCCATAAGTAATGCTGTAATTTTCTTTCTCATAAGAAGCATCTCCTTTATATTTTTTCTTTTCTATACAATCACCACTATAATATTGCTTACGTTTTTCAACTCACTGCCCCTACTCTTTAATGGGGTTATCACTTCCCTTCGTTTGATATAAGCCTCATTAATTTAATGTTGTGCCATATTTTCACATCATCAACCTCTAAGCCTACCTGCCACCAGGAATATCGCTGCTAATGCTACAAATACCACTTCGCATATTGCCAATCTACATTTAACTACTGTAAACAATACAAAACAAAGACTGTATAGTATAACAAGCGAATATACAATTTTTTTGTTTCTTTTATATTGATATTCTGCCATTGGATGATTGATATTATTTAGTGGAGACCATAGCAAAAAAGAAAGAATTGCTATTACATATATGCATATAATTATCACATAGTTATATGAATTCTCTAACCATTTACACACATGCATTGCCACTGTATATGATACAGTCGATAATATAAAACAAGTCTCACTCTTTTTTGCATGGTATCCACCTGCAAAAGTCCTCATCGGAACAAAAAACAAAAGAAATCCCATATAAAAATCTGTTTTTTCACCGATAATACTAATTCCCAAAAACACTATCAAAAGAATGCTATTCATAAGAATCGCTTCCATAGCATATTCGTATATTTCTTTGTTTTCTATGTTTAGTTTTTTGTTTTTTATCAATATGTTCGTAATATTTTTTGCAAAATATCTAAACATACCTTTTCACCTATTTGTTTTTCTTGAGAAGTTTTTCTGGTACTTTAGGTTCATAAAGCCATACCCATGATGTACTTTCACTTGTAACTGTTGCTACAGCAGTGAGTATCTTTTCGATTACATTCATTGTCTATTCCTCCTATGTTTTTTATTGAAATATATTTCATCATATGCATCAATTACCATTAGTTAATCTCATGAAATTATCGGTTTTCTGCATAGCCATATGATAGCATATTGGCTCTAAAAAAAAAGGCATATTGCATAACTTGTATGTTTTTGTGTTTATTTTGTCATTTTTTCTTCTTGACTATACATAATCGATAGTTTTAATATTGTGTAACTGTTCAGAGCCAAGCAAACTTTAAAAGAAAAAAGAGAAGGATGCTTGCATCCATGAAATTTTTTCTTTTAAAGTTTATTTGGCGGATACGCCACACCGAAAAAACGCCAGTTTTTGAGGTTGGCTCTGAACAGTTACGTTTTTCAAAAAAAATAATGTCGGCAACAACCGACATTATTTTCACATATTAGGTATTATTATTTTTGCGATTACTTCATCTCCCATTTTATCAATCGAAAAATCTCCATCATATTTCTTCACTATATCATTAACACTTCCTATTCCTATTCCATGAAAGATTTTATCCTTCTTTTTTGTTTCCATATTCCCTGAAAATTCTCTTGAATATTTATTTACCACCTTAATAAGAATAAAACTCTTTTCCTGTTTGATTGTAAGTTCTATATAAGGCTCTTTTTCGTCTACGCTCGCTTCTATGGCGTTATCAATTAAATTTCCTAATATATTTACCATATCTATTTCTCCAATATTACATTGTTCCGTAATATTGACGTTTACCACAAAGACAATTCCTCGTTCTTCTGCATAATTTTGTTTTATGTTTACAATTGTATCTACCGCTTCACTTCCCGTTCGTATATAAAACAATTTTCTGTCAACAAGCTCGCTCTCACTGCCAAGATATTCTCTTATTTTATCCATATCTCCATCATTTGCAAGCTGCCTTAGTGCTATTACTGTATTCTTATAATCATGCACACTTTGTCTCCATTTGGTAAATGTCTGTTCTGTTTCTTCCAGTGATTTTTGTAACATATTATTTTTCATCTCAATTAACTGTATTTTCTGTCTCTCTTCATAGCTTTCCCCTGTTTTGATTATAAAATAAAACATATACAATTCTGCTGCCATAGCTGCACCAAAAAACATTGTAAGAAATATTTCTGTTTTTTGATTTTTATTATTCATATTCAGTTCTACAACCACAAACAAAGATACTAACAGAAAAACTGAATATATGCACATTATAAATACATATTTTTTTAATAAATCAAATTTTTTCCTTGTTACCTTACTTGCAGTTACTACAAAAAATACTAACAAGGATTTTGATAGTAATATACATAGTGTTCTTTTTAAACTTTGCATACTTAATAGATAATTTACATCGGTTTTCAACAAAATCATCGCCAGATAGCAAGTCATAAAGTCAATTCCTGACAAAATTAACGTATATACTATTGTAATTAAAAATGATATTCCTATTTTTGCACTATATAGAATTTTATGTATAAGAATAGATATTGTAACTGCAATTATAACACTAATGTACGAAAACAAATTCGCTCTATTCACTATACTATTAAGTAACGCTCCTATTCCCGACCACAGATATAAATCATATTTTCTTTCCCCAAGGGGATGTTTTGATAAGAAAATACCACCAAAGATTCCACACATTGCAAATTCAACAAAACTTGCAATATAATCAATACTCCAATAAAACAGTGTCATATTTTATTCTCCCAGTAATTCATTATTCCTCTTTTTATGTCTCCTATTCTGGTTCTGCTGACAATAAGTCTTTTACCATTGTCCAATATAATTTCACCATTGACGAATTCATCTATGTACTTTGCATTTACAATACAGCCACTATGTAACTGCAAAAAATCATCATTGTTTAATTCCTCTATTAGCTCTTTAATAGTTTTTCTTACTGTTATGCTCTCACCTGTTCTGAGATATATCCATAGCTTTCTTGATTGTATTTCACAATACATTATATCTGAATGTTTTACTTTTATTATCAAATCATTATTTTTTATAACAATATACTTATCTTCCAGTTCCTTAATTCTTAAGCACGCAGCTTTCAAACCACGAAACAGTTCTTCCTGTATTCGGCTTTTCCTTATGTATCTGAATGGATTATACTCTAGGGACTCAAATACATAATGTTCATGTGCTGAGATAAATATTAGTATTGTCTTTGATTTCACATCACGTAGTTTCTTTGCTATATCTAATCCTGAAATATCAGGCATATCTATATCTAACAGCAAAATATCATATATGTCATTTTCTTTCTCTAACATTTCCAATAGTTGTTTTCCATATGTATAAGGGAAAATATTAAGTTGTTCCTCTAATGTCTTCGCTGCATTTTTTATCTCTTTTTCAATTAACTCAAGCGAATTTTCGTCATCATCACATATAGCAATGTTCACTTCCATAATTCTTCCTTCCTACTCCCCAAAATACACGTTCAAATCAACATCTCCGTTTATGCCGGATACTTTTCCTGTTCCTGAATACTGCCACATAGCAATTTTGTACGGAAAGTACAATTCATCATCATAATATGCGAACCACTTGTCATATGCTTCAAGCTTTGTCATATCAAGTGCTGTAAGAAACCATTTGATGTTTGCGTAAATCATAGGCTTGTAATTTTTTGCTTTTACCCTTTCGCAAAAAGCCGCTACCACTTCTGTTCTCTCTTCTGCGCTGAGTGCATCACTTCTTGCTTCATCTCCACTTATCGGCTCTGTGTCAATAACAATCGGATATTTGATATCGTAGTCTTTAATAATATCTATTACATAATCTGCTTCCTCCTCGGCCTCTTTCTTATCAATAGCCTGCGTAAAGAAATACACACCTATGTCAATGCCGGCTCTCTTCGCTCCTTTAAGATTGTCTATGGCACTTTCGTCCATCACAAGCTGACCTGATCCATAACCTCTGTATCCTACTCTTATTATAGCGAATTCAATTCCATCGCCTTTGACTTTCTCCCAGTCAATATCCCCCTGATACTTTGATACATCAATTCCCTTGTGACCAACCTTCTTGCCCTTCTCTTTGTAGATATAGTGACCGTATTTGTCTTTTTCAAAGCCATTAAGATCAAGAGTATTAAGCGCTAAATCTTTATTAATCGGCTCAAATTTGTATTTTCCATCGTAGTAGACGACATCTTCGGTATATATGTCACGCAGCATCTTAAGAACACCCTCGCCTTTTTCTCCAAAATAACTTTTGATTGTGTCCTTACTCACCACATCAACCACTTTTTCATCCTCAGGTTTTGTAGTTGTCTCTTCTCCCTTTGTCTCCTTCAAAGCCTCTGCCCCTGCCGGTATTACCTCAACATTCTTTTCTTTTTCTGTCATATCCTTCACGCTTATATACATAAGCACGTTGCATACCATTGCAACTACAAGTGACAGTGCCAATAAAATCGATATTACTTTTCCTTTTTGCATATTGTTTTCCTCTTTTAATTCCAGTATTCTGAATATATTTCTGCTCCTCCCGGTGCTGTAGGTCCATCCGTTATCACTTCACCTGATGTTGTGTCGTGTTCTGATGAATCACTCTCCAGGGTTTCTGTCTCCTCAATCGTTGTTGTCTCTTCCTGTGTCATGGTTGTCTCTTCTGTTTCAGACTCGGACTCTGTTGTTAGGTCTACGCCTGTAACTTTCTCTGTTGTAGTCTTCTCAGGCTTTTTGTCGGTGCTGCTACTTTCACTCTCAGTTTCACTGGTATCTGTGTCGGAATTTAAAGTTGTATCATTACCACTTTCAGAAGACTCCAAATCACCATATCCAACGAAATCTACCTGTTCTTTTCCCTCATGAATATATGTCATAAATTTCTGCCATATACTTCCTGAGCAGGTGGTTCCGTATCCATCACTTATCTCCTGTGGCATATCATAACCACACCATACAGCCGTTGTATAATATCTGCTGTAGCCCACAAACCACACATCTTTGTTCTCGTTTGTCGTTCCTGTTTTTGCAGCACAAATTGCATTCGATATATTATAGTTTCTACCGGTTCCTTTTGTCAGAACGCCTTTTAACACGTCTGTCATCATTCGGCATGCATTGCTGTCGTATATTCTCACTTCTTCTGTAGAACGCTTTATTATCACATTTCCATCTGCGTCTGTTATCTTTTTTATACAGGTGGAAGGTCTGAATTTTCCATCGTTGTTAAGAGTACTGTAAGCTGCTGCCATCTCCACTGTTGATACTCCATATGTAAGACCTCCTATCGCTGCTGCAGGTATTCTGTCCTCCTGCACGATTTTTGTGAAGTTCATATCAAGAATATAGTCAAGTCCTACCTTCGGTGTCAGCTCCTCAAAAAGTCTCCACGCCACCGTATTCTTTGACTTCTCCACCGCATACCTGAGTGTTATTTTTCCCTCATATACATTTGGCGAGTTAACCGGTCCTTCCTCAATCGGTGTATCCTCAACTATTGATTCAGGTGTATATCCTCTCTCCATAATCGGTGTATATACTACAAGTGGCTTAATTGTGCTTCCCGGTTGTCTATGGCTCTGATATGCTCTGTTTATCGTGTACCCTGATTCTTTGCTGCTTCGTCCTCCAACAACAGCCACCACCAGTCCTGTTCTGTTATCAACACAAGTCGCTGCTCCCTGGAAAGTATACACTCCATCTTCTGTTTTATCCTGATAATGTTCCAGTTGCTCATCTATTATCCTCTGCAGCTCCTTCTGCTTATCCATATCTATTGATGTGTATATTCTGTAGCCGCCCGTATATAACTTTGACGACCACTCATCATACACATCATAGTATTCTTCGTAATACTTTTCCCTCTCTGTTTCTGTGTCGAAATCATTCTTTAATACAAATCCGTTTTCCTGCATAAGCGCAAGTGTTGCGGAATGTCTTACATATGTCTCAACGTAATTATTAGTAGTATTCTTTGACGGCTTTAAGACTATTTTTTCATTCAGGGCTTCACTATACAGTTGCATTTCAATGTCGCCCTGCTCAAACATCTGCTTTAATATCCTGTCTTTTCTTGATACTACATAATCAAAATTCACATATGGGTCATACAGACTTGGATTGTTTGGTATCGCACATAAAAATGCCATCTGTGCCAGACTAAGCTTCTCCACACTTTTGCTAAAATATCCTTTTGACGCGGCCTGAATTCCATAAAAGCCGTTTGCAAAATAGATGTCGTTTATATAAAATTCCAATATTTTATCCTTGCCATATGTCTTTTCAAGCTCTCTTGCTATAAGCATTTCTTTTATTTTTCTCTCATAAGACACTTCGTGACTTAGAAAAATATTTCTGGCAAGCTGCTGAGTAATGGTGCTTGCACCCTGAGTAATTTTTCCTTTGTGTTTCACAAGCTCTATAGTTGCCCTCGCAATCGCTTTATAATCTATACCCGAATGTTCATAGAAGTTCCTGTCTTCTGAGGTGATAAGTGCACGCTTTACAAGATATGGAATATTATCAAGCGTCATATAATATGCTGTTTTTTTTCCTTTAAGATTCGTAATGACCTTGCCGTTTGCGTCGTATATTATACTCGTCTCTTCAGACCTGAATGCTTCAATGCCTCCATCAGCTACCATCTGTTTTGCCTGCTTCTCGTATTTAAACAGATAGTAACCAAATACACTCACAACACCAAGTATAATAAGAAGTATTAATAACACAATCGAGAGCATTACTTTTTTTAATTTTTTTTTCACTATAATTGCCTTTCTGACTATTACTTAAGATTTTCAGGATTTAAACATAACAGTTCGTCAACTACAAATCTTCCATCTTTTCTTATAAGCACATCATCGAAGTAGATTTCTCCACCGCCGTATTCCGGTGTCTGAATCTGAACCAGATCCCAATGAACTGCCGAATCATTTCCGTTAGGTGCATCCTCATAACAGCTTCCCGGAGTAAAATGAATTGAGCCCATAATCTTCTCGTCAAATAAAATATCCTTCATAGGCTTTGTCACGTATGGATTTACACCGATAGCGAACTCACCGACATATCTTGCACCATCATCTGTATCAAAAATCTCATTGATTTTCTCTGTGTTGTTCGCTGTAGCCTTCACGATTTTGCCATTTTCAAATGTAAGTGAAACATTCTCAAAAGTAAATCCATGATACACACTTGGTGTGTTGTATGTGATAACACCATTTACAGAATCCTTAACCGGTGCAGAGTACACCTCACCGTCCGGAATATTATACTCGCCGGCGCAAGGAATTGCTCCTATTCCCTTTATCGAGAACGAGATATCTGTATCCTTTGCCACGATTCTTACTTTGTCTGTTTTCTTCATAAGTTCTACAAGCGGCTCCATCGCCTTAGCCATCTTGGAATAATTAAGGTTACATACCTCAAAGTAAAAATCTTCAAAGGACTCAAGGCTGGTACCCATTAACTGTGCCATAGCATTGTTTGGATATCCCGCTATAACCCATCTTGTCTTGTTGACGCGTATATCACTATGAACAGGCTTTGAATAAAGAAGGGAATACTTGTCAAGTTTTTCACTGTCCACATCTGCAAGCTCGTTCATATTGTCACTTCCACCGATACCTATATAGCAGTCCATATTCTCCATCTCAAGACAGTCGACCTTTGCCATAAGCTTTAGCTGTTCTTCGCTGCATTCTTTGATAATCTCACGCTGAAGGCTCATATCCTTGTAATGATAAAATGGCAACGCTCCCACAGCGTACACTTCTTTGATAAGATATCTTCCAAGCTCTTTTGTGCTTGCACCTGTAAGCTGAATATATACCTTGTCACCCTTCTTCGCCTTTACTGAATAATTGACAAGGTTGTGTGCTAATGTCTTTAATCTTTCATCCATTTTCTAATTCTCCTAATTCTTTTTTTCTTTTATTCCAACAAATCTGTTTCCTTCCAGTTCAAACATTTTTGAAGCATCATCAAGTCCATACATATACTGTTCTCCTGTTACCGGATTTACCAGTATTACATTGAACACATTATAACCAACGATGAGCACCGGTTCATTGCTTGACTTCATACCCATAACCGGCTGTTTAGCACTATGCACATAATAAAGCACTTCGCTTAGGCTGCATCCTGACAAATCAAGTGCACGTCCCTTAAGCTTTGAATTGATAATCTGAATACTTGATTTATTCTTCTGAAGCATCGACGTAATATTTGCACTTGTTCCGTTATATGCCAGCATTGATTTCAGACATATCTCCATAAGATTTCCCGAGGATGCATCTACGTTTATGCCACTTAAGCAGTATTCTGTCGGTCTTGATATTTTTCTCCAGAGATAATCTCCCTGTGAATCAAGCACCACCCCTGACACTTCATCCGCTCTCTTAATCGCCTGTGCCTCTTTTGTGTACACGCCGTATACTTTTCCATAGCTGTATACATAATAAAAACCTTCATTCGTGCTTAATTCCCTAATGCTTAACGAGTTAGTGTTTTCGAATTTCACATCATTAGGTGTAATCTTCTTAAGCTTATCTGATGTTGTGATTTTGTATACAAAGTTAATTACCACTTCTGTTTTCTTTAGCTCTGTTACAATTGTGTCAACTGCAATCTTATCTTCATCTTCCTCTGTATTTCCAAAAATCTGATAGTCGGTAGCTGCCACAAGATTACCTGTTTCATCATACCTACATCTCTTAAGATTAATCATATTGCCTTTAACCTCTGCCGAGGTGAAAAATGTACCGCTCTTTTTGTATTCCTTTAACACCTCTTTGTCAGAGTTAACTATTTTCAGCGTGTCAAGAAGCATTGTAACGTATCCATTTTTATCAACTGTTATATTCTTTGTTGCTGCACTGGCATACACCAGATCATCTTCTATAAAGCCTATGACTTTTAATCTGTTTTTGCCCTTTGCACTTACAACATACTCTTTTCCATCTTTAAAATTAAGTACTTTAATCTTTGTCGCGCCTTTTACGCCGCCATTTACCTGCCATGCAAAAATATCGCCCTTTTCATTCATTGCATACATTCCGTCGTCAAGGCCTGATATTATCTGCACATACTCATCACCTACCAGATCAATTGAATATACGCAGTCATTTATCATAATGTACATTATATTTTCACTCACATAGGAAAGCTTTCCTATCGACTCTTTAAGAATCTCATATGACTTTGTAAATGGAATGAATAAAAGTTCTTCACATTCGTTCTGTTCGCGTGAATAACTGTACAGCGAAACACCTACATTTCCCTCGTGTTCACCACGGTTCATATATCCATATACAATAAATTTTGTATCTCCCTTGTCATCAACGCTCACTATTTCAATATCATGATTTGTATTTGTATCTCTCAAATCAGAAGACTTTTCACTTTTAAAGTCAAACACTTTAATTATCTTATTCTGTTTGATATCCATTAACCAAAGTGTTCTTTCTTTTGTAAAAGTTACAAAGTTACGACTCTCAGACGCCATAGTATTGATATTCATATCGTAATCAATTCCAACATTGATTCTGCTGCCCGATATATTCTGATTGTTTGCCACAAACTCCTGATTAACCCTTCTCTCGTAATCAAGGAGATACATCGTAGACTCAGTCCATTTCACTCTGTAATCTTCCACAACATTGTAGTACTGTTCTTCATCGTACTCGCTCTTTGCTTTCATTCTGTAGGTGAGCTCATACGAACCTGTGTTTGTGCTAATCTCTTTACATTGGATAATGGGATCTGAGATTTTTTCCGGTGACAGATCCCCCCAGGTTATATGGCTGAAACTGGAGTGAATATTGGCATATCCAAAATTACTGTTATCCTGCGAGCCATTTGGCTCAAGATATTTTACAATACTTTCCGCTTTGTCTTTATCAAAAATGGCATCATTGAAGCTTGTTATAAAATCAGTATGTTCAACAAAATGATTTTCAGGTATTTCGACTATTCTTGCATAGTAATTTATATTCGCAAAATCCTCTGTTGTGAGCTTTACAATCAACAAATATTCTGTGTCCTTATCTATCATATTGTTGATATCAAGCACAGCCTTGACATTCTTTCCGTCCGCTTCCCATTTATCTACCTTTGTATTTTCGATAAGACGGGATTTACTCATATCTCTGACCTCGTAGCTTATTGCAAGAATGCCTGCCTTGTATTTTTTGATAATCAGATTAAGCTTGTGATTCTCCGGAATAAGAATTAAATCATCCCTCATATACATCGCATCCATATCCTGCGTGTATCCATGAAGCTTATTAACTTCCTTTCCTTCTACCATTGTAGTAATCACAGGGATTCTCGCCTCTCCCATCAGAATATCTTCCTCTTCATCTCTTTCATAATTGACGTAAAGATATCCGCCTGACACAGCTATAAATACTGCTAATAAAATTGTTATCTTCGCTAATATACTCTTCACTTTTCTTCGCTCCAATTATTTTCTAACTAAGTAATTTGTCTAACGTCTGGGAAATATTAAGTTCCTCCATCATCTTATGAACCTGTGGATTTGCTTTTGCCTTCCCTGTTTTAATGCCTCGTATAAGGAGATTCTTTGGCGTATGCTCCATATCGATAAATTCAAGGATATCCGTCTTGTAACCATTTTCATTAAGAAGCTCTGCTCTAAGTGCATCTGTCAAAAGTGCTGACATACGCTCCTTTATAATACCATAAGAAAGCGCAGGCATAAGCATGTCGTTCTTAATTTGTCTGTTTACCTCATGCTGACAGCATGGCACTGACAAAATAACTTTCGCTCCCCATTTGACTGCTTTATAGAGTGCATAGTCCGTTGCCGTATCACACGCATGAAGTGTAACTACCATATCAACACTGTCAACGCCTTCATAATCAGCTACATCTCCCTTTAAAAATGTAAGCTTGTGATACTCATACCTGTTTGCAAGCATATTACACTTGTCTATCACATCTTCTTTCAGGTCAAGACCTATAATTCTTACATCGTACTCTTTTAGCACCTTGAGGTAATAATACATCGCAAATGTAAGATAGCTCTTGCCACATCCAAAATCAAGAATTGTTATTTCCCTGTCTTTATTTAATGCAGGAAGTACGTCGTCGATGAATTCCAAAAATCTGTTTATCTGTTTGAATTTGTCATATCTTGCTTTTACAACTTTGCCATCACCTGTCATAACACCCAGGTCCACAAGAAAAGGTACTGCCACTCCCTCCGGCAAAAGATAGTTCTTTGCCTTGTTGTGTGTAAGAAGTGCTTTTGCCGCCTCATCAGAAAATGCGGTTTTCTTGTCAGTTTTTGTCTTTTTGCAGGAGATTGTGATTTTCCCTTTTTTGCTCACAAGAATTGTCACTGTGTCATCTCTGTTTACAAGCTGGCACTGCTTGAAATTATTAGCTATTCTGTCTTCCAGATATGACACCACTGAAGCCTTATCGTAATTCTTGTGTAAGACCTTCGTTCCCACATATTCTGTTGCCTGAAACAAAAGTTCATCCTTAATCATTACAGGTCGTACTTTTATCTTGGTCACGCCTTCACTTTTGGGTCCGCTCATTATAAAGGAGCTTAAAAACTCATTCATATATTTTTCTAAACATTCGTGTATATTCATTACATTACATCCTCAACATATGCTCTAAGTATCTCACCAACACTCCATGCCTGTGCATAACAGCCTCTCGATATAATCGGTTCATTTCCATCAAAAATCTCTGCAATAGAGCCAACACAGCCATCTCTTAAGTGATCCTCAAGTGGCTCAATCATCATTCTTGCCCTCTCTTTTGCTTCTTTTGTTCCACCATTTACCTTAACATACGCTGTTATAAACCCGCCAAGTGGAAATGCCCATGTAGTCCCCTGATGGTATGCAGCGTCCCTGTCATGAAGCTTTCCAATGTAATTGCCCTTGTATTCTGAATCCTCCGGCGAAAGCGATCTTAAACCATAGCTTGCATATAGATGCTCCATAACTGTATTTACTACCATTTTTTCTTTGTCACTGTCAAGCATTGTATATGGGAGTGATACTGCCCATATCTGGTTAGGACGAATCATAGCGTCATTGCCTTTTTCATCCACCACATCATACAGGCACTTCTTCTCTTCATTCCAGAATTTTGCGTTAAATGACTTTTTAACCATAGTAGCAAGTCTTACATATTCTGATGGATTGTCTCCAAATTTCTTTGCAAGCTTCTCCATCACGCGGAGTGCATTGTACCAGAGTGCGTTGATTTCTACAGGTTTTCCGTGTCTTGGTGTCACTACCCATTCGCCAACACGAACATCCATCCAGGTAACCTGATCGAAACCGCCGCCTGCATGTATGAGCCCATCCTTGTCCATATAGATTGAGAAATCAGTTCCCTTCTTGTATGCCTCTATGATTTCCTTAAGCTTTGGATATATCTCTTTCTGTATAAAATCGTAGTATTCTTTTTTTCCTGTATATTCAAGGTACTTGTCCACCGAATAAAAATACCACATAGAAGCATCCACCGTATTGTATATTGGATCAATGCCTTCATCCGGAAACATATTTGGAACAAGTCCGTTTTTTATATATTTTGCAAATGTCAAAAGTATACCTTTTGCATCTTCAAATCTCTTTGTCACAAGTGTAAGTCCCTGAAGTGCAATCATTGTGTCACGTCCCCAGTCAGTGAACCATGGATATCCTGCCATAACTGTTTTGTAGCCTGTTGAATCTCTCTTAACCACAAACTGGTCAGCCGCCTGTATAAGTTGATTGACAAATTCATCGTCATATCCTGCATTCTCTTTAAGTGACTTTATTCTGTTTTTAGACTCTTCGATAACTTTAAATGCATCAGTCTCGTACTCTTCTTCTATCGAACATATGAAAGAGATTTTCTTCGTCTCAAAAGGCGCAACCTCTATATCTACAACATAAGGTGTGTACGCATTATCAACACTGCTTCCCCCGGTTGCAAACTCTGTGGCGTATTCGATATTTTCAACAAATCTGCTCTCGCTCTCCTTAATCTCTCCCTCGCTAACATACGCCTTGATAAGAAGCTCTTTATTCTCATCAGGAATCAGGTACATTGTATCTTTGCTGTTTCTACATTCAAACAAAAGCTTAGCTCTCTCTCTGTCTTCGCTGTGCTCTCTGTAGGTAAAAAGAGGCTTGAGAGAAAGTATGACCGGCTTGCTTCCTGCTGTGATTTCGTATCCTACTGCTATTGTATTTTTCTCCCACTCAAAAGCTATTTCTTTTGTCAAAAATACTTCCTTAACCTGATATATGAACTTTGGCTGTTCGTCATATATGAATCTTTGCAAATGCTTCTGACCTTCTTCATTCCATCCGCCAGGGTGCTGGTTCGTCGCAAGGGAAAAATCCTCTCCCCCGATTTGAAGACTTTCATCTATCTTTGTCAAAATTGCATATCTTGAAACCGGTGCTCGAAGGCTCGCTATAAGCAAGCCCTGATGTCTTCTGGTATTCGCCCCGATAATTGAACTACCGGCATATCCTCCTATACCGTTTGTGATAACCCATTCTCTCTCTAATCCCGCCTCAAAACTCTTCCAGTATCCTTTACCAAATTTCATCGTGTAAACCTCCTAATGTATATCTCATTTAAAAACATAATTGTTATTGTATCCCTCAAAAGCTCCTCATCATCACAAGGGCATACCCCATCATTTCTTTTTAAAACCTCATTGTATATTTTTCTACTCTTAAGCCTTAACATAAGTCTGTCCGGACATTCATCATACATCATACTTCCGACGTAATCCATTCTGTCACACTCTTCCTTCACACACTGTTTAATCGCCCTAAGCTTCTCAGGACACATACTGCCAAAGTAAATTCTGTCGCTAATCGCTCTTACATCCTCCCCAAATATCTCCAGAAGTTCTTTTACATTCTTCTCATACATACCATAATCTCCAACATATATTCATTATAAGTATATGCAGGAAGAAAGCAAAATGTAACCAGTGTCGATAGACAGGTGGACGATAGAAGTTTTGTAGCTGGAAAGCTTAGTGTGAATCGCTAATAATTGTTATGCGATTCACAATACCTTTTCCAGGGACAAAACTGTCTACGTCCACTCTGGCTATCGACATCTTTTACATTTGCTTTCTTACTATCTTATACTCATCGTCATATTGGAAGTATGGGCACTCATTGAAGCTGCCTGTCAAAAACTTCATCATCTCATCTTCGTCAAGATTCATATCACACACGTAACATTCGTAATCTTCATCGTACACGTAATTGCTGCAGCAATCGCAATTTGCAACACCTGCCATCTTTTGCACCTCTTTCTTCTCTTGGTATGATGTTTCATTATACCTTTTTTTATCTTAAAAATCACTATTAATTATTGGAAATGCCTGATATATTATTGTATCATCTGTTTCTTCATCGTATCCAAATGCTATATTTATATTTATACTCTTATCTCCTACCACCGCTTCATCTGTTAAACGGCCGGAATATCCGTATACGCAATCATAGTTATTCTCTTCATCATATACTCTTTTTGCTTTTAGTCTATCGAAAATATTATTAGATATTTCATCTTTTTCTTTCCTGCTAAGTACGCCTTTTCTTCTTGTCTCTACTGTCAGATAGATATCAGGCTCTATATTAATCTCATCGTTTTTTTCAAATATCTGTCGCAATTTCTCTTTGTAGAAAAATGCTGTGTCAGGTGAATTATTAAATTCCATATGAACTGATATATACTGGGATAAATAGCTCATACGCTTATCAATCTGTTTCTCTACTGTTATGAGCTTTGTCTCGATTTTTCCGCCACAAAATTCATAATCGCACACTGATTCTACGCCATTCTTTGTCTTCTCAAAAGTATATTTCACTTTGTTTTCCACACCTATCTGTCGCATCAGTTCCTGTAAAAACTGTTTTCTGTCGTCTACTGATATATACCTGTCTGAATAGTAAAAAAATGTATCAACACTGCTCTTGTCTTCCCCTTTTACAATCCCGGCAAATGTAGTTACTGCGTCTTCATCTGCCTCTTCCATTATCTCGTCATAATGTGTAAATAATGTGATGATTATCAACGCAATCATCGCCGCTATTAAAATCGTCATAAATTTGTTCATAATCCACTCTCCTATTATCTTTTAAGAGAGTTTTCCCGGATTATCCCTCTTTTAATCAACAAAGAGATGAAATAGCTAATTTCTGCCATTTCATCTCTATGTTTTACTTAAGTGCTTCGATTCTTGCGAGAGATCTTCTAAGTGCCAGTTCAGCACGATCTATATTGGTTTCTTTCTCGCCTTCATTTAGTCGTCTCTCTGCCCTTATCTTTGCTTCTTTTGCTCTGTTTTCATCAATCTCTTCAGGCCATTCAGCAATTTCAGCCATAACTGTTACCCTGTCTTTGAGTATCTCGACAAATCCACCATGCAGGGCAGCTTTTTTTACACCGCCCGCTTCGTGAATCTTGATTACTCCTGGTACAATTATGCTGGTCATTGGTATATGATTTTTATATACACCAATTTCACCTTCACTAGTCTTCATCTCAACAAAGCTGACTTCTCCTGTATAGAATTCCCGCTCCGGCGAAATGATTTCCAATGTAAACAATTCTGCCATATATACACCTCGCTTTATTTATTGTTAACGCGAGCAAGTACATCGTCGATGCTTCCTGCATTGAGGAAATAACTTTCAGGAATGTCATCATGCTTTCCTTCAATAATCTCCTTAAAGCCCTGTATTGTTTCATTGATAGGCACATATCTTCCTTCAAGTCCTGTAAACTGACCTGCTACGAAGAATGGCTGCGACAAGAATCTTTGTACTTTTCTTGCTCTTGATACTACAAGCTTATCTTCTTCTGATAATTCGTCCATACCAAGAATAGCAATGATATCCTGAAGTTCTTTGTACTTCTGAAGAATTTCCTGAACTCCACGTGCAACCTTATAATGCTCTTCACCAACAATTCTCGGATCAAGAATTCTTGATGACGATTCAAGCGGGTCAACCGCCGGATAAATACCAAGCTCAACGATTGATCTTGAAAGTACTGTTGTAGCATCAAGATGTGCGAATGTTGTAGCCGGTGCCGGGTCAGTTAAGTCATCAGCAGGAACGTATACAGCCTGTACCGATGTGATAGAACCATTCTTTGTAGAAGTGATTCGCTCCTGAAGTGCACCCATCTCTGTCTGTAATGTTGGCTGGTAACCAACCGCAGAAGGCATACGTCCAAGGATAGCTGACACCTCTGAACCTGCCTGTGTAAATCTGAAAATATTGTCGATGAAAAGAAGTACGTCCTTTCCACCCTTATCTCTGAAATATTCAGCCATTGTAAGTCCTGTAAGACCAACTCTCATACGGGCTCCAGGTGGCTCATTCATCTGTCCGAATTCCATTGTTGTCTTGTTGATAACACCTGATTCAATCATTTCGTGATACAGGTCATTACCTTCTCTTGTACGCTCACCAACACCTGTAAATACTGAGTATCCACCATGTTCTGTAGCGATGTTACGAATAAGCTCCTGAATAAGAACTGTTTTTCCTACTCCGGCACCACCAAACAAACCAATTTTACCACCCTTCTGATATGGGCATAAAAGGTCAACTACCTTTATACCTGTTTCAAGGATTTCAGTTGTTGTTGACTGTTCGTCAAATGCAGGTGCTTTTCTATGAATAGGATAATAATCTACGCCATCTGGAGATGGCTTATTGTCTATTGGGTTGCCAAGTACATTGAACATACGGCCAAGTGTATTCTCTCCTACCGGAACTGAAATAGGTTTTCCGGTTGCAATAGCTTCCATACCTCTTACCAGACCGTCTGTTGGTCCCATGGCGATACATCTTACTGTATCATCACCCAGATGCTGTGCTACCTCTACCACAAGTGTCTCGTTCTCTCTCTCGATATTGATGGCTTCGTAGATTTCAGGGATATTTCCCTCTGCGAACTTAATATCAAGGACAGCACCGATTACCTGTGTAATTTTACCACGGCATTCCTTTGTGTCTGCCATAATTTACCTCCGTTTAATTATCCAATAGCCTCTGCTCCGGCTATAATTTCTGTTAATTCCTGAGTAATAGAGCTCTGTCTTGCTCTGTTATACTTAAGCGACAAATCTGCTATCATTTCTTCTGCGTTAGATGTTGCAGAATCCATAGCTGCCATTCTGGCACCATTTTCACTGGCTACTGCTTCTATAAGACTTCCGTATATAAGACTTGTTACATATTTAGGTATAATAACGTCAAGCACTTCCTCTTCAGAAGGTTCATAATTCATGAGTGTAAGCTTATCCTCCTCTGACACTTCCCCTTCTGCTGTTGCAGGAAGAAGTTTAAGCATTGTCGGAATGTGACTTACTGTATTTTTGAAAACTGTGTACGCTATATAGAGTTCACCAAATTCGCCCTTTTCAAAATCTGACAAAATAGCATCTGCGATGTCCATCGCATCTCTATACATAACGTTTTCTATTACCTCTGAAAAATCATTCTTTACAGTGTAGCCTTTTCTTAAAAGCACATCTTTTCCTTTGTTACCAACACTATATACAACTACATTATCCGCTGCAAATTCAGGATTGTTTGTAAGTAGCTTTGTGATATTTGTGTTATAACCACCTGCAAGTCCTCTGTTAGAAGTAATCACAAGTACTGCTTTTTTCTTACCTTCGGCGGTGCGAAGATATTTGTGATTAACGTTACCGCTTCTTGCAAGTATTGAGGTCACGGTTGAGTGCATTTTTGTAAAGTATGGTTTTGCCAATTCAGCTCTGCCTTTTGCCTTTTGAAGCTTTACGGTAGATACTAATTTCATGGCCTTTGTGATCTGCCCGGTACTTTGAATACTAGCTTTTCGTCTTTGAATATCTCTCATTGACGCCATTTAACTGCACCACCTTTACATTAGAACTTTTCCTTAAGTTCTGTAATAGCTTTAATAAGCTCTTGTTCTACTTCTTCACTAAGCTCCTTTGTACTCTTGATGCTTTCAGGAATATTAGGATATTTAGTCTTAATGTATTCGAATAATTCTTCTTCAAATCTTAATACGTCAGATACTTCTATATCTAACAAATATTTCTTTGTAGCTGCATAGATGATAATTACCTGATACTCAACCGGCATTGTCTTGTACTGAGCCTGCTTAAGCATCTCTTTTATTCTTTCACCCTGTGCAAGCTTCTCTTTTGTATCATCATCAAGTTCTGAACCGAACTGTGCAAATGATGCAAGCTCACGATACTGTGCAAGCTCTACTCGAATAGGAGCCGCGAGCTTTTTGATAGCTTTAATCTGAGCAGCACCACCAACTCGTGATACTGAAAGACCTGCGTTAACAGCCGGTCTAAAACCAGCGTTAAACATCTCTGTCTCAAGATATATCTGACCATCTGTAATGGAGATTACGTTAGTTGGGATGTATGCTGATACGTCGCCAGCCTGTGTCTCAATAATTGGAAGGGCTGTTAACGAACCACCACCAAGCTCGTCCGAAAGTCTTGCGGCTCTCTCTAAAAGTCTTGAATGGAGATAGAATACATCACCAGGATAAGCCTCACGTCCCGGTGGACGACGAAGTAATAATGAGAGTGTACGGTATGCAGTAGCATGCTTGCTCAAGTCATCATATACTACGAGTACATCTTTTCCACTTTCCATCCACTCTTCACCAATGGCACATCCTGAATACGGTGCTATATACTGAAGAGGTGCAAGTTCACTTGCTGTTGAAGCTACTACTGTTGTATAGTCCATAGCTCCGTTCTCTTCCAATGTCTTTACGATACCTGCAACTGTTGAAGCCTTCTGTCCAATAGCCACATATATACATAATACATTCTGATCCTTCTGATTAATAATTGTGTCAATAGCGATTGCAGTTTTACCTGTCTGACGGTCACCGATGATAAGCTCTCTTTGTCCTCTACCGATAGGAACCATGGCATCAATAGCTTTGATACCTGTCTGAAGTGGTGTATCTACTGATTTTCTTGAGATAACACCTGAAGCAACTCTTTCAATCTGTCTGAATTTGTCTGTTTCAATCGGTCCCTTTCCGTCGATAGGCTGTCCTAAAGCATTAACTACACGTCCAATCATGGCATCACCAACAGGCACTTCTACAACTCGTCCTGTAGACTTAACGGTATCGCCTTCGTTGATGTTCTTCTTGTCACCAAGCAAAACAGCACCAACGTTGTCCTCTTCAAGGTTCATGACCATACCAAATACGTCTCCCGGAAATTCAAGAAGTTCACCCTGCATTGCCTTTTCAAGACCATGTACACGTGCAATTCCGTCCGCTACCTGAATTACTGTACCTACATTAGATACGTCCAGTTCAGATGAATATTTTTTAATCTGTTCTTTAATAACAGAACTGATTTCTTCTGGTTTTAAATTCATGGAGCTAACCCACCTTCTTTCTGTTTCTTAAGATAACTGAACATTGTAAAGAGTTTTTGATAACTCAGCTATCTTTGTTTTTATGCTGCTATCTACAACTTTATCACCAATTCTGATAATCATTCCTCCAACTAAGGATTCATCCACTTCATAGCAAATCTCAAATGTCTCATACTGAGTTGTCTCTTTAAGCTTCGCCTCGATTTTGGACTTTGTGTTATCATCAATCGCTGCCACTGTTGTAACTGTAGCAACACCAATTTTCTTGCATTCTTTTACCTCACTGATAAAATATTCAAGAATTTCTAATACATTTTTGTATCTGTCTTTTTTTACTATTAATGTAAGAAAACCTGTCATCTCGTCTGACACATTTCCTTTAAAAATATTTTCAATGACTGAAATCTTTTCTTCTTTGACTACCTTTGGGTGACCAAGAAGCTTCATAAGCTCCTGATTTTCAGAAAACACTGTTACAAGTTCTTTTGCTTCTGCAAAAAGTTCATCTAACTTGCCCTCCGATACAGCGAGTTCAAACAGTGCATCACCGTATGTTTTTGATACTAGCTTAGCCATGTTTTATCACCTATCTCTCTCAATGTCTCCTCAATCAGGGCATCCTGTGTCTTTTTATCTATGGATGCTGCTACTACCTTGTTTGCCATTATTGTAGCTACTTCAATGATTTCTTTCTTCATCTCATCAGCAGCTTTCTTCTTCTCAAGTTCGATTTCTGCATTTGCACGTTCGATAATTCTTGCAGCCTCTGCCTTTGCATCTGCAATAATCTTCTCTTCGTTCTTCATCGCTTTCTTTCGAGCTTCACTCATAATAGCTTCAGCTTCTTTGTTGATGTCTTTTAACTTTTCATCGTATGAAGCTTTTAACTTCTTGGCTTCATCGCGGTCCTTTATAGCACTGTCTCTGTCCTGCGCTATTTTTTCCTGTCTCTTCTTAAGCATATCCTTTAACGGATTTACAAGTAAGTATGAAAGTAAAACAAACAGAACGAAGATGTTTACTGCAAGTATAAGTGCATCAAATATCGACTGCCATGATAATGAAAATAAAAACTGTGATGATTCTTCAGCAAGTAATAATTGTGCGTTTCCCAAGGTTTCGCCTCCTTTCATGGAATTAATATTATGCTATTCTTAAGTTGCTCTGTTTTCTATTAGAAAGGCTTAACAAACATAAGAATGATAGCTACAACAAGACCATAAAGACCTGTTGTCTCAGCTACAGCCTGTCCAAGTAACATAGTAGATGTGATATCTGACTTTGCTCCCGGATTACGTCCAACTGCCGAAGCAGCCTGACCTGCTGCGTAACCCTGTCCAATACCAGGACCGATACCTGCGATAACTGCTAAACCAGCACCTACTGCTGACATTGCACTGATAAATTCCTGTCCATTAACGTTCATAATTAACCTCTTTTCTGCGTTGTCGTTTTTTTCACAAGCATATGTTAACAACGCTTTCATATACCTGTGTCTTTAATTCTAGTTACACTATGCCTCGATTTTATCATTGACATATACCATTGTTAACATACAAAATACGTATGCCTGTATACAGCCGGAAAAAATATCAAAATAGACATGTAATATAGATGGCCAAACAACCGTAAACGGTGCAAGCAATCCATATATCAGTCCCATAAGTACTGTTCCGGACATGATATTACCGAAAAGACGAAGTGAAAGAGATAAAGGCGTAGCCAATTCGCCAATTAAGTTAATCGGGAACAAAATAGCAAATGGCTGAAATAAATTTGTGAAATGTTTGCTGTTGTTAGCTTTGACACCATTGTAGTGAATAAGACCAAAAGTTATCAAAGCCAGTGGCAATGTTATGCCATAATCCGCCGTAGGCGGCCTAAGTCCCAGCAAGCCCGAAAGATTGCTAAGTACCAGGAAGAAAAATAATGTTATGATGTAGTTTACAAATCTTCTGGCATTTTTGCCCATGATTCCGTTAACCATATTTGATAACATCTCAACGGCTATTTCCATGATATTCAAAATGCCTGTTGGCGTTTCAGTCGGATCTGTGTTTTTAATCTTCTTATTCACGATAAGAGCTAACACCACAAGAATAACTGACACAATCAACAAACTGACATGAGTTGATGTCAGATGAACTGTATGTCCAAAGAAATTAATCTTCTCATATCTGTCTATCATATAGCTCTGTTTTTCTTCTGCCTTAGCTGCAGTAGCAGCTGCTTCACCTGCAATCATATTAAGGCTGTTCATCATTCCTATGTTCACATTCTCACCTTCCTTTTCTTGTAAATTTTCTTTCTAGAATTTTATGAGTAATCGGCTGAATATACGCCGCTACTTTTAATGCAAACAATCCGATAACACCTGTTATGACATTGCCTATTCCTGTATACGCAAGAACTGCAAATGCAATAAGCACTCCTGTCACTCTTTTTGCATATGTTAACCGGATATTCTTTAGCGCTCCCTGCTCACCAAGTTCTAATGATATCTTCAGGGACCTGTACATATGAAGTGTCATGGCAATGCTCACAACAACTCCCCATATATATCCAATTTCATTATATATTCTGTCTGGAAAAAAGAGAATTATCAGGGCTCCTGCTATTCCAAACAATACACATCCAATAATCAACTCTAAAACTGTCTTCTCATCAGTGGTCATATTCTACTTCTCCTCATCCTCATCAGTATGAGAGATTTTTTTGGAATACTCCTCAACTATATAGTCAGATTTCTTCCTCCCACCGCCTGCAGATGCTGCCCGCATCGCAAGTATATAAGCATTCCTTGCACCTGCAAGTACTCCAAGTATCAGCATAACAACTGTTATCTTCGTCCCAAATGTCTTGTCAATAAACAATCCAATTGCGAGGCACAAAAAAATCGGTGTCATCATATGAATCGAAAGCTGCGTTATCATAGTTAAATTGGTGAACACATCTTTTCTGTATCTCATAGTGATATCTTTACCTCTCTATCTGTCTTCTCATACTTAATCACCTCAACTCCTGCTGACTTAAGCATTCTCTTTGAGGCTATGACATTGGCACTGTCTTTGTACTTGTCGCAATCATATACTACCGTCTTAATTCCGCTTTGAATAATGGCTTTGGCACACTCGTTACACGGAAAAAGTGTGACATACATCTTCGCGCCTTCTAAACTTCCCCCTCTATAATTGAGGATTGCATTTAATTCGCTGTGAGTCGTGTAGAAGTATTTGTTATCTAGCGGTTCACCCTCTCTCTCCCATGGATATTCATCATCTGAACATCCAAGTGGAAATCCATTGTATCCCATAGACAGGATTTTATTCTGATCACTTACTATGCAGGCTCCCACCTGGGTATTAGGATCTTTTGACCTCATGGCTGACAACATTGCCACACCCATAAAATACTCATCCCAACTAATATAGTCTTTTCTTTTTGAGCTCATATATCTCTCCAATTCCAAGATATTTTAGTCCTCAATCAAATTAATTCTTCTGATATGTCTTTCATCATTTGAGAACTCTGTATCTAAAAATGTATCCACAATCTTAAGAGCAAGTCCACCGCCCACAACTCTTGCACCCATTGCAAGGATGTTTGCGTCATTGTGAAGTCTTGTAGCTTCTGCAGTAAAACAGTCTGTACAAACTGCTGCTCTTATTCCTTTTACTTTGTTAGCTGCAATTGAGATACCTATTCCTGTACCACATACAAGTATTCCCTTTTCACATTCGCCACCTGCAACTGCATTTGCAACTGCCTTTGCGTATTCAGGGTAGTCACATGAACTCTCATCAAGGCAACCATAATCCTTGAACTCAAGTCCTCTTTCTTCTAAGTGTTTGATTATTTCCTGCTTAAGAGGAAATCCTGCGTGATCGCTTCCTAATGCTATCATTTCTTCTCTCCTATTCTTGCATAGTACTTAACTTGTCTATCAATTTGTTAACAAGTCTCTCTATATTCCTAAACAGTTCGCCGTAATCTACCAGCTCACCGCCATGGGCTGCTTCAACGTCTCCGTCTTCACCGACAAATTCTTTTAAGCCAAACACATTAAGTGCCTCCTTAAAATCCTCGTATACCTTTTTCTTGATTGACTCTGTCATAGTGAGTACAAGGGTATTCATTCCAAAATCCTGCGGCGTAAGTGCCTTTGACACATATCCGTCTATGTCTAAATCCTTGCTTGCTGCAATCGCAACTGCCTTTGGATTCATAGGCTCCGGAAACAACACAATAATGCCTCTGGATTCAATCTCTATAAAATTCTGTTCTAAAAAGCCTCTTCCTATTTCACGTGTTATGGAGGCTGCCAACTGTCCTCTACAAGTGTCGGAATTGCTGACGAAAATAATTTTGTTATACTTTATCATAATTACCTCATAAGACTAAATATGTTCGATATGATAACCGGCTGCTTTATTAAGTCTGTTCATTATTGCATATCCTAAAGAATCATCCGTAAACGATTCTCCATAAATCAAATCCACTTCCAGCTCATCAAATCTTCTAAGAACATCATACAAATTTCTTGCAATTGTTCTGTCATCTTTTCTTGTGCCTACTGACAACACATATTCACTGCAATATTTATCCTTCGTCTCATCGCTTGCTATAACACCTGTCTTCAAGCCTTTGCCTGACGATTCCCTTATAAGACTATTTATGTGCTCTACAACTTTCTGCTCTTCTCCCTCAAAAATTGTAAGTTCTGCCTCTGGTGCATAGTGCTTGTACTTCATCCCCGGCGCCTTAGGTCTCACACCTTCCTTCATCGGTCCAAGTATAGCTTTATCAATCTCTACCTGTCCCACACATTCTTTTAGCATCTTCTCCGTTATGGCTCCAGGTCTTAATATCACCGGAACGTCTCCAGTCATATCTACAATAGTAGATTCTATACCGATTCCAACACTTCCTCCATCTATAATCATAGGGATTCTTCCATTCATATCATCATATACATGACTTGCCCTGGTAGGACTTGGTCTTCCGGAGGTGTTGGCACTTGGTGCAGCTATAAGAACTCCTGAAGTCCTAATCAGCATCCTTGCAACCTCGTGACTTGGCATCCTCACTGCCACTGTATCAAGCCCACCGGTAGTACCATAAGGAACCACCGGCTTCTTATTAAATACTATTGTAAGCGGGCCCGGCCAGAACTTCTCCATAAGTGCCCTCGCCTTACCGGATACATCTGCAGCAATCGTGTCTACCTGCTCTATATCACTCACATGTACAATAAGTGGATTATCAGATGGTCTTCCCTTCGCCGCATATATCTTTGCTGCTGCCTCTTCAAAAAGCGCATCTCCTCCAAGTCCATATACCGTCTCCGTCGGAAATGCCACCAATTCTCCGGCTCTAAGAAGCTTTGAAGCCTCTTCTAACTGTTCTTTCGCAGCTTCATCTATATTATCCGGATTTATTTTCACTATCTTTGTTTCCATAAAATCACTCCGTAAACCCAAAGGGTGTTAATCATCTAATTATTTTACCACAATCCTCGTAAAATTTAAACTTTTTTATAAAAACTTTAATTATTATATGATACCTACGGATTGCTCCTTACTTTGTACTCTCACAATCCTCCAAAATATTAGTATCATTGTAATATTCCATAACACCCATATGTATCGCCCAAGCCACTTTTTCCTGATAACTCTCCTCCTTAAGAAGTGCTAATTCCTCTTCATTTGACAAAAAACCACACTCAGCAATTACCGCCGGAGCATTTATATTTTTTAACAGATAATAGGATTTGTTAGCTTTCGCCTCTTTTCCCTCTTTGTCACTCCTAATCTTATTCAAATTCTTTTGAATAAGATTTGCAAGCTTACTGCTCTCCTCATCTCCCTTTAGATAAAACACCTGACTTCCATACACTTTTTCGTCGACATAGCTGTTCACATGTATACTGACAAATAAGTCTGCCTTACTGTCATTAACCTTCTTAACCCTGTTTCTCATATCTGCTACCTTTTTATTCGTATCGCTGTCTTTATATAAAGCTTCATCGCTTTCCCTCACCATCACAACCTTAGCTCCTTCTGACTCCATAAGCCTCTTAAGTTTTATAGCCAGACTTAAATTAATGTCTTTTTCCAAATCACCCTTTTTAGATACGACACCAGGGTCTCTTCCTCCATGCCCTGCATCAATGGCGATAGTAAATTTCTCTTTTACATTGGCACCTGTTTTGTTTGTATTCGTTTCTTCGCACCAGCCGAAGTAAAGCGAGTACGCCAGCAACAGAGTCATAACTATTGTCATATTACGTAATTTTTTAAATAATTTTTCACTCATAATAACTCAAACACTTTCAAATCACTATTATTAAATTATATTCAAAAAAAACACAAAAAAGCACAAAACAAATTAATGTTTTGTGCCCTTTTACCCGTCGATTGTTTTCATCAACTAATATCATACAGGTAAATCCACGAATCTACAATTGTGAGGTCACTTCATATTGTCTCATCCAATTCACTATCTAAAACCTTTTTAGCTTCATATCCTTGAATTATTGCTTTTGCGTAACAGTTCAGAGTAAAACTAATAACTGTGTTATTCACTGAGTCACTATTATTCGAATCTTTCAATTACATCAAATAACGCAGATGTAATCAAACATCCATAATTTGCTTTTTCTCCCCCCGATGTATGAATTCCCCATACTATATTATTAGAATCATATGCAGGAGCTCCACTTTCGCCCCCTCTTGTGCTACAAGTATGTGAAAAAGTGTACTTTGAATCAATTGACAACTTTCCACTATCCTTATATTGATAATACTGATATGCTTTATAATCCGGATAACCACTTACAGTTATATTTTTTGACTTCAGTGCAATACCATAACCAAACCACCCTATTCTTTTTCCAATACGGTTCTGTAATACCACTACACACCAATCATAATTAGAGTCACACCTGTCCACATACTTATCGGACATCACCCATTTCAAAGGATAATAATACTTGCTATTTCTTTTACTACTATTTTGCATTTCATATATTCTCATTTCTTCAACATTTCCATTATCCTTATTATACATACAATGACCAGCAGTCAACATAATGTCATCGTGCACCATAAAACCCGTACCGCCTGCCCACGATTCTACTATTCCGTCATGATTATTATCCCTACCAATATACAAATATGTCACTTTACAATATGGTTCAGCTGTTGCATCCACTTTTTTTAAAGATTCATTTGGTAAAATATTCATCGTAGATAAATCACCATTACTTCTTTTCGGAGTATAGGGCATAGATATCCTCTCATCTGCACTATAATTAGATTTTTCAACCAAATCACTTATAATTTTTATTTTTTTATCTTTTCCTGTTTTATAATTATGCTCTACATATGTGTTCTCAACATCATCTATTTCCTTTTCATCCGCATATATATCTATACTAGTTATAATGATTGTTGCACACAAAAGTGATAAAGCAAGTTTTACTACCTTTTTCATTAAATATTTTCCTCCTTTATTTCAAATTCAGCCTTATATTCATTTGGTCCTACAAATACAAGCAACCTATACTTTCCATCAATTAATTGTTCTTTTATATATTTCATATCCAACGTAATATTAGTAGAATATTCAAGATTATCACTTCCTTCAACCGCACAATAATACCATTGTTCCTCATATTCTGTCTCTGGTGGGTAATACGATAACCTAATCCACTCTTCCCCATTAAAATATTCCACAAAAGGAATATAATAATAATAAAATCCTTTTCCTTTATTTGCATTTGTAATTGTGCATTCAACTACACCCTGACTGTTATATAACTCTTTATCAAGCTTTATAGAAATATTATTATACATATCTTCATTTTCTACATTTAATGGTGATGGGTTATCAACGAACTCTTCAATAGAACCACCAGGATTTTCATTTGGATGATAATCACTGTTTTTACTATGTTTATTTGAACATCCACATACCAAAACACTTACACAACATCCTATTATTATTGCCCTCATCATTTTATTTAACCTTTCCTTTCCTCAATCCAATAATGCCTCGGCGTTATTGCCGGCGAGATGCGCGTCGCGCATAAGTGCGACACCTTCATCTGCGCATCTCTGCCATCCGCCGGAGGCTTTTATCTCAGTCGGAGTTTGTTCTTCTCCGACTGAGATAAATATCACCTAAGCATAATGCTGTAGGAATATTTAAAATTACAAAATTTTTTAATAAATTAAATCCAATATTACTCTTATGTGTTACTACCCGGGGAGCACTAACATTACACACAATCGTTTCATCCTCACTTACTGTGTTGATACTTACTTTTTGAACTTCTTGAACATCCTGACCAATGTCTTTATTTTTATTATCAAGATATATCATATGAGCAATACCAAAGCCAATATACACTATAGACAATACCAAAAGAATCAGCGAAAAAAATCTCTTATTCTTTCTTAAAAACAATCTATTGATAAGCAAAATCAATGTTGTAATAATAATAAATACTAATAATTTAATCACTTTTGAATCCTCTCTTATACATATTATTTACATTTGTACGTTCACGAATGCAAGCATTCATCACGTTTAAATGTAAAAATATGCTTAGCTCTGAACAGTTACAAATTTATCAATTATCTCCTTTTTTAAGTTATTATAAAACTCTAACACTACTTCTGAACCAGTGTAAAACTCGATGTTTGGATTATAATAATTATCACTGGCTAACTCATTACTATTCTTATCTAAATTGAAATAAGAAAACCACATCATATCATTTATGTCATATATTTTTTTATTTGACCAATCATTGATTTCACTTGCCTGACAAAAAATCAAATATCTATTGTTTTCTTTCATCAATCCATAATCGTATCCCACAAGTATAGCTTCTCCGTTTTTATCGACATTCACAGTAGCTCCATTATTATTAATCCATACCTTTTTGCTTTCGCAATTACCTTTGATAACTTTTTTTACCTCAACCTCTTGCATCAATACGCTATTATTAACATATGTTTTCCCTGTAGGGTATGCCTCAACAATACATTCGCTCTCTTTCCCATTTTCAATCTCATCTTTTATCATTTGATCTAATTCTTCTAAATCAAAATCACTTTCATCACTATAATAATCTAGTTTTGTAATCTGTTTTTCCAGCGAAAAATTGTTCATTTCATTTTCTATGCCAGACTCTTTCCTATACTCCCATCTTACCAAAAAACCACCAACAAAAAAAATAATAATAGTACTAAAAAAAGTAATCTTAATTATTCTTTTCAAATCCAATCTCACCTCGCTCTATATTGTATATCTCATCACACAACATTCCTATGTCACCTTCATTATGACTTGCCAGACATACTATTGCTCCTCTGTTTTTCTCTTCAAGTATTAGTTGTCTTATTACATCAACCCCATTCTTATCCAAAGCATTAGTTGGTTCATCTAACAATAAAACATCTGGTTTTTCCATAATAGCCTGAGCAAAAACCAGTCTCTGTCGCATTCCTAACGAATATTTTTTTACAATTCTCTTGTCATTAGGTTCGAGTCCAACTTTTTTAATTGCTTCTTCTATTTCAACATTTCCGATTTTATTTCTAATTGAAGCTAATAACTTTAAATTTTCTTTTCCTGTAAATTCTTTATATAGTCCTGAATTCTCAATCATTAGCCCTATTGACAGCGGATACTCTTCGTTAAATTTGACTTCTTTTCCATCTATCAGTAGTTGGCCCTCATTCGCTTTAATCAAACCTGCCATCAGTCTAAACAGCATTGTTTTTCCGGAACCGTTCTTCCCGACAAATCCATAAATTTTTCCACTTTCTATTTTTATGCTTATATTATTTAAAACTGTTTCGTTTTCTATTATCTTTTGAACTGATTTTAACTCAATTGTATGCTTCATATTTTCTCCTCTATTGCTACTGTTCAATATCTCTTATTCCTACTTCATATCTATTGACAACACTCATTCCAATAAACATAACAACAATATTCAATATCACAAAATATGCTATCGCCCACCATACATACTCATTCGTAAAATTCCACCCAATAGTTACATTTGACATAATATTTATTCTTTGCAATATTTTCAGCGTCACAAAATCATCATTTCCCTGTAACATATATGTCAGTATTTCACTAATCACAATTACCGAATAAACACATAAAAAACCAATTGACACTCCCAATTTTAATGCAAAAATATTAATTAAATTGCTACTTACCAATGCAAACAATAAAAGTATTATCATCGCCTGTAATATCAGCTCAATATCCGCTCTGCTTATGGATTTATTACTCTTTGATATGGCTCCTGATGCATATATTATTATTGTTAATAAAACTCCTAAAAAACAATATCCTAATAATCCAAGACTTTTCTTTAAATACCATTTTTTCCTGTTTTCTACTCTGCTTAAAACATATTCTCCATTTTTTAATAAATCTCCACTAATGTATTCACTAAGCAAGATATTAATAATAATAATCGAAAATAGAGACAGCACTGACAGTGTTATTTTAATCTTATCCGTACCATAACTTCCACCAAACATATTACTCAAAAAAATGCTGCCTACAGTCTCATCCATATATTGATTCCCAAAAAACAAAAACGGTCTGTATATGACAATCATCGGCAAAATCAAAAACACATATTTATATTTTCTTCTAAAAAACATACTAATCTCCATTCCGCAGACGCTATGCGCCTTAGGATTCCTTTATAATTCATCTTTTGATATTCTTTGCATTACAATTTTGATTTCTAAGAGTACCACTAAAATCATTACCCCCAAAAAACCAATATAGACTTTACCTATCTGCCCCTGTGTAAATGACATATAAGATGTTATGTTTGTACATATGTATGCGTTTACTTCGTCCCATCTGTCATATAATACGGAATCTATCATTGCAAATAATTGAAAAAAAATATACGAAAACAAAAAAATAAATATTCTACTTTTTCGAATAATCAATGAAAATGTATATGTTGCAATTGACATAACCCCTGCAATTATAGATGCTAATATAGTAATTGCTATATTATATATCTGAGGATAGTCTACATATAATTTTTTCAGAACAATTCCTTTAGATACTGTTTTAAACACAACATTACTTCCTGTAACACTTGATGACCACCCTACATAGTATCTATTCAAAGTAGTTAAATAATCATTTCCTTCTGCCGGAAAAATAATTGTGTTCATCAAAATATTAACCAAAAACGGAATACCAATTACTATTACCCCTCCAATAAAACACGTTAACATCTGCGAAAAATAATATTTCTTCCTGTCTCCTCTTGTTAGGTAATATATATTTACTCCTGACATACTATCATCATAAAATGACATACTATATGGGAAAATCACCAAAAACGGCATTATTAACTGTATGTATTTCCACGCCATACCCATATCATTTCCTACAAATACTGAATATGCAGCCGGCATTTGATAAACATAATAATCTCTATAATTCCAAAAATATATAAAAGGCAATGTCAAGCATATTATCAACATTATTCCTAACGAAAACAAAAAAGTCTTCTTTTTTATCATTATCCTCATATTTACTTTTAAATAATTAAACATTTTCTTCACCTACATCTACTTTGAATCCCAAGGTAATATACTACCTCTCCTTGTTTTTGTCAATATATATTTTATTCATTGTAATATTGAATAAATATAATTATGGCTTTATAATATTACTATCAATCATTTGAGGTTACATACTATGGCAAGCAAAAATTATTTTCTTAATGGGGTTGCAGAGTTGTTAATTTTATCAATATTAAAGAAAAACGACACTTACATTTATGACATTAAGAAAATCATTAGCGAAATATCTAATGATAAGCTTCCTATGTCACAAAACACAATATATGCAGCCGCATATAAATTAGAAAACGAAGGAAAAATTACCGAATATGCAAAAATTGTAGGAAAAAAACGAACCAGAATATATTATCATATAAACGAAACTGGTTTAACGTATTTGGAAAAACTGACTTCTGACTATCATACATTAACTAGCAGTGTCGGAAATATCCTCAATTTTTTAGCAAACGATAAGGAGAAAAATTAATTTATCAAAAAATCACCACGACGGATGTTATTCCATCGCGGTGATTCTTTTTACCCTTTATTATTAGTTAGTTAACATATTTTACGATTGTGTTCCACACATCTGCCTTCTCAAATCCAAGTCTCCAGCAGGATACTCCAGCCAAACCGTATTCACCAATCAGCTTCATTCTCTCCTCTGTAGACTTCGCATCCTCAAGCCAGCTTCTGTATGTAGCACCGTCTCTCTCATATTCCGCATATGTCTGTCCAAAATCTTCAACCCAGATAGTCTCTGCGTTATTGAGATTCATTTCATTCCATGAATCCTCCATGCCAAGAGCCCTGCTTGAAAGCTTACCATCCTTTTCTTCCCATATTCTGGTGTAAAAAGGCATTCCATTAACTATCTTTTCCGAAGGTACCTTTTCAAGCATTCCTTCTATTCCCTCCTTCACCCACGAAAGAGAGGCAACACTTCCGGCTTCCTTGCTTCCGCTATAATGTTCATCATAGCTCATTATAACAATATAATCTGCAAGTTCTCCCTGCTCTTCACAGTTGAAATAATCATACATAGATGCATTCGCATATGTGTCTATTGATAATACAATTCCATTTATTCTGCACTTTACAGACAATTCTCGTATGAACTGAATATAATCATCAGCAAAATCCGGCTTAATGTGCTCGAAATCAATATTGATTCCGTCAAGTCCGTATTCTATTGCCGCCGCTACCAACTGATTCTCAAGATTTTCTCTCTTTGAAGTGTACGGGAACACATTTGCATCATTTGAATCCGGCGACTGGTCATCTACCATTGCCCACACATCAATTCCCATCTGATGCGCTCTCTGTACATACAAGCTGTCTGCTATAGATGAAATATTCCCATCATCATCACATATTCTAAACCATGTAGGCGATATGACATTCAGTCCTTTTGCATTTGCAGTCACATCAAAAATCGTTGCATTTGCAGCTTCGCTTGTAACCATATGCCATGCCATACATATTGTACCATCTTTAGATATACTCTCATACTCCGGCTTCTTAAAATCTGTTTTTCTTACCAGTTCCTGCTCTTTTGACAAAATTGATTTCTTAATATAGCCTGTATAACCACCATTCACAGATACCTTCAGCCAGTCCTCATCCTGATTTTCATCCTGCTTCACCACAATCATGGTATCTTCTTTATTTACATCGTACACTATTTTATCTTTAATACTTGTTCCTTGTCTAATCTGTCCACTCTTTGTTGCTGTAACAGATTTGATTTTTTTGCCATAATTGCTGATTATGCATACTCTTTTTGGACTATCAAAAACCGTAGTCTCCATAGCTGTGAACTGCTTGACAAATTCTAAATTCACATACACCTGGTCACCATTCGTCTTAACAATCTGGTAATCAGTCTGCTTCTTCGCCTTGTTAACGAAGTATTCATTAGTTCCGAGCTCTGCTTTGATTATTTCAGTCGGAGTTGTATATATTAAATAATTCTCGTTGTTATCCCAGTAAAACTTTTTATTGAGCTTTTCTTTTACAAAGCTATACCCCAAATAAGTCTGTCCATCTATTTCATAAGCCTTACCTTCTGCCAACACATCATTCAATACAACTGGCATATTCTCATCATCTGCTCCAAACATTTCCTTTATCTCGGCTTCGCTAATATGCTTTTTTGACGGTGTGTGTTTCTTTATATTCTCACCAACTAACACGCCTACCAGCGCAATTATAAAAATAAATACTCCTATTAATGGTATAATTCTGCGTCTTTCCATCTTAACTCCTTCTTCTCTTGTTACTCTAATCTCTTGTGAGTTTTATGCCCATACACGCCAAGTATACCATTTTTTGTCGATTAAGTCACTCTTTTTTCCCATCCATTGTTATCTTAAATATCTAAGGCCTTTTATGATTAGGCATTCATTCCCTCCCCAAAAAGTCACTCAATACAACGACACTTTATTAAATCCTATTTCTATCAGTCTGTCATCATCATCCATTACATAATCCCTCATATAATCACGATGTCCTTCAAGGCAGCACATATGTGCCACTTTTTCAGCATTTATCTTTTCCCCTTCCAGACTTATTACTATTCCTCTGCGCTCATAAGTCTCTAATTCCTTCTTCATATCATAATAAGATGCCAGACGACTTTCCTTGATATTATTTTTATCCTTCATCGCGCCACTCCTGATACATCCGAAAACCGATTCGCACAAACTATGCACAGTGATATATATTTTTATTGGTTTTCTTTTATTTCATATTTTTTCAGCTTCGATTCTAAAATACTTCTGTTTTTAAGTTCTTCCGTTGTAAAAATACTTTTGACTAAATTAGGATCCCATGTTGATAATTCCGCAACACATTTGTTTGCAAGATAATACGTTTTTGACGACTCCTGATATTTCTGAACATACTTAACAGCATAAATATTCGTACCCCTGTACGTCGCAACATCTACCCTTGCACTTGACATTTTAAGTATATCTTCCTCATCAACCTTAACTAAAATGCCTGAATCCTCCTCTATCCCTTCGATTTTCTTATGCCCCATTACGATATAGTCCTCGCCATTCGCGAAACTTATTCTTATATCCACATAGTCTCCAGGCATAATATCTTTAAAAATAGAAATATCCGTAAATTTAAGAAGCCTTTCGGTATCTGAAATATCAGAATCCAAATGCATAATAGAACCAGTAACAATTCCACCGGCAATCATATCCTCATTAAGTGCCATCCCAACCGGATTAATCATAATATCAGACAATAAATCATTTTCCTCACATAGTATTTCAACATATTCTATGTCTTTTTCTCCAATTACGTCTCCCTGTTTCTTGTCGCTCACAAGTCTTGGAACCATAACCTTCTTTAAATTCTTTTTGTCCTTAACCAGAAATAATCCGCCAATCACTACCACAGCGAGAACTAAAGCAAGTACAACTGTCACTATCAGCATCTGACTGTTTCTCTTTCTCCTGCGTCCGACCATATACTACTCCTTTACTACTTCCATCAAAAATGGAAAGTGCTGTTTTTCCACCTGTGGGATTGTAAGCTTTGGAATCTGTTTATAGATTTTCCTGTCATAATCATCACCAAAATATGTAAGACACTTAAACCTGACCTCAGGCATCTGCTGGTTTATCAATTCAATCGTCCGCTCATTTTCCTCTTCTTTCCATATAGTATGGTTGGCAATCAAACACTTATCAGTACAAAACACCAATTTTTTCCTGACCTTTTCACTGTATGTTCCAAAATCAATTACGATATAATCGTAGTCACTTCCATATATGTCCACAAATTCTTCATGACCTGCATTTTTGTAATAATCAACCCCGTGTATCTTAAACACCTTCTCGTCATCACATTTGCGTTCATGCCGGATTTTATCAAATACATTCTGACTTCCATTCAACTCAATTAATGCTGTTCTTTTTCCATATACCATATACAAAAAGTTTGCTAACGCAATCGAAAAATGTGTACATCCGGAGCCTCTGACAGTACCAACAACACCAAATGTCCTTTTTTGATTATTATTCTTTATTCTGTGTTTCGTTTTGAAAATAATTATGACTCACTCACCCACTTCTTAACTATTGCTACAAATTCATTCATTGCATGCTGCTCCTTCAAAGAAGGGAAAATCGGATTATAGATATAAGGAATCTTAAACTGACCTTCATAATTAAAGATTGTCAGATAATTCTTAGGGAAGTATACTTTATGCATCTTAAGACTGTTATAGGTGTTTTCTTTTTCCCACTCACGCCCTCCGCACAGAACAATCAAATTCTCTATGCCGGAAAGTTTATCAATATATAAAACACCGCAGTCTATAATTTTTATATAATCATTACCTTCAAAAATCGCCCCAATATTATCAGGCAATATATTACAAAAACTGTTTTCTAATCTGGCAATCCCTTCATTATTAATGTCAAAACCATATTCATCAAGAATACAATTTGATATATTTCCTTCCAAATCAACATAAACCGATTTGATTCCCTTTTTGTTGAGACAACTGACAAGACTTAGAGCAAAATGAGTTACCCCCATTCTATTCTGAGTGCCAGCTATACACACACTTCGAGACAGGGTGTCAATTTTAGATAAATAGTTTTTAAAACACTGTACCAAATCTTCCACACTTGCTTTTTGGTCTTTTCTTTTTCTTAAAAGAATGTCTAATGCATCATCCAAACCATCGACAATAACATCCTTTGTAATAAATGTAACAACTTTTGCCAGACTAAATAAGTCCGACTCCTTTCCTAAGCATGTACCCTGGTACTGTTCCGGCGAAGCATATCCTATAGTTCCCGCACTATATTTCCTTACAGTCCCGGAATTAATAAAACTGCCGTTGCCAAAATCGATTAAAAACACATTGTCATCTGTTATTAATATATTTTGTGGTTTGATATCTAAATGAATTATAGGATTAGGTTTTCTTGTATGTAGATATTTTACTATCTCGCATAATTGTAAAGCTATTCTAACTCTTCTTCTCTTGGATAATTTAGGATTTTCTGATAGATATTTATCTAGTGATTGTCCGTTGATATATTCTTCGATAATATAATAGTGATATTCGTCCTCTTCGATATCGTATATCGCAGGTATTCCAGAATGTTTTAGAGTCTTTAGAATATTCGTCTCATATAAGAAATTCTCTGCAAGCACTTCCCGCTTGTCTATCACCTTGATTGCTCTCTTAACACCAAGCGATACATGCCTGGCTAAGTGTACCGTACCGGTCCCCCCAGAACCTATGTCCTCCAATAACTCATACTTATCAAACAGTAATCTGTTACTAATGCTCTTCCCTCCTTCGTGATACTTATTACCTGTCTCGTATATATATAATATACTATCTGTAGGTGAAATGCAACATTTTTTTATAATTTTTTTAATATTTATGTTCTTTACAGATTATTTATTTATAGAGTATACTAAATTAAAGGAAGTATTTTCTTTATTCAATACCCACTTAATGAAAGGAGACGATGATTATGAAAATTGAAAAGATTAGCGATAATCAAATCAAATGCACTCTTAACAAATCTGATCTCGCCTCAAGAGAGATAAAGATTAGTGAATTGGCTTATGGAACCAACAAAGCAAAAGACCTTTTTAGAGACATGATGAAACAGGCATCTTACGAATTTGGTTTTGAGGCTGATGATATCCCACTTATGATAGAAGCTATACCGGTATCAGCAGATTGCATAGTACTGATAATTACAAAGGTTGAAGATCCTGAAGAACTTGATACACGTTTTTCCAAATTTGCACCTGTAGAGGTTGATGAGGACGGCGATTACGATGAGGATGATGAATTTCAGGATACAGTTCCTTTTGCAGGACAGACATTAGAAGCTGTTACAGATATGTTAAAACAATTCAGTGATGCTCTTAAGCTTCCACTCCCTGAGAGTACGCCTGATTCCAAGTCAAGCGAAACTACTTCAGCCAGAAAAGAGGTTACTGCCTCTTCAGTTTACTGCTATTCTTTTTCTAATCTTGAAGAGCTTATCACGGCATGCCACTATATAAAGGAACCTTTTGAGGGCACCAGCAAGGTTTTTAAGACTTTTAAGGATAACTTCTTATTAGTAATCGAATCTAAGCAGGATCCAAAGACATTACTTAAGATTTGCAATGTTTTTTCAGAATATGGTCAAAGCATAGCGATAACATATCCTACAATTAATTTCTTTGGTGAACACTACGAAGTGCTAATTGAGCAAAATGCCATCGAAGTACTTGGCAAGTTATAAAAATAAGGCAGCACATATCAAAAGTGATATGCGCTGCCTATATTAATGCAATTAATTATTCTGTTCAAGATAAGCATTAAGTGCATTCGTCAATGCATCTGCATCTAATCCGTGAACCATCGCAGCCTGTTCGAGGCTTTCACCCTGTGCTGATGGACATCCGACACAGTGCATTCCTGAACTTATAAGAACTCCGATAAGTCCCTGATCTACTGAAATAATATCTGCAATAATCATATCTTTAGTTATCTTTGCCATTACTAATTCCTCCATTAAATCATATATTGCGATTTACCCGCATAAATCAGTATATATTATTAATGAAGGTTATTCAATAGGGTATTTTAAATTCTGAACTTTACTAATCTTATCATAATTACTCCCTTAATGTATCAAATATTGTAGACATATCCTTATTATAATTATTAACATCAACATCCACATCCAAGAAATCGACATTAAATTTTTTGATTTTTGCGTTGCTTTTATCCTGAGCATAAAGTGTTATTTTTGTTTTCCTAACCAATTTAATAAGTTTGTCCTTATCATAATCTGGCTTAACTCCTGTAAATGATACAATAAATATCCCTTCGCTTCCCTCTTCTACACCAAAAGGATCTTCTGGGAAAATCATTTTACTAATTAATGTTTTTTCTAATTGTTCATCTATTTCATACTTTGCAGACACTTTGTATTTATTTCTCTTAGTTTTTCTATCAAAGTGTACTTTATATGTAATTGTAAATAATTTTCCATTTATATATGTATTATCAAGTTTGCTACCTATTGGTCGTTCTCCCATCCCTTCCCAATCATCTTCTGTTGTATTGTTAAATAATTCAATATCATTATCTGTCACTTCATAATCATATAAGTCTAATCTAATTCTTTTCTCATCAATTGAAATTCTGGGAATACATATATAATATACAGATACTATTATTCCAATCAATGCTACTATTGCTATAAGTGTTTTTTTCTTATTAATTTTCATATCGGTCTCCTACCTATTGTAAATTTATTTTGAATATATTATATATATGATTATATAGTATTTGTCAATCAAATTCTCATCTTTGTACAAAATTGTATACAGTATTCAAAAAAGTACAATTTGCCATTGACTTATTTTTTTCTCATATATATAATGAGTGCGAAAACAAATAAAGATTAAATTATAGGAGGATGTTTCGATGTACGAAGAATGGAACGGATTTAAAGGTGAAGAGTGGAAAAAAAACGTGAATGTTCGCGATTTTATCCAGAAGAACTACACTTTATACGAAGGTGATGACTCATTCCTTGAAGGTCCAACAGATGCAACTAATAAGCTTTGGGCTCAGGTAATGGATTTATCAAAGCAGGAAAGAGAAGCAGGCGGTGTTCTTGATATGGATACAAAGATTGTATCTACAATCACATCACACGAAGCCGGTTATTTAAATAAAGATCTTGAACAGATCGTTGGTTTCCAGACAGATAAGCCTTTCAAGCGCTCATTACAGCCTTTCGGTGGAATTAAGATGGCTATGAATGCTTGTGAACAGAATGGTTACAAGGTAGACGACGAAGTTGTTGAAATTTTTACAAAATATAGAAAGACACATAACCAGGGTGTTTTTGATGCTTACACACCAGAGATGAGAAAAGCAAGACATGCAGCTATCATCACAGGTCTTCCAGATGCTTACGGACGTGGACGTATCATCGGCGACTACAGAAGAGTTGCTCTTTATGGTATTGATTACTTAATCGAGGATAAGAAGCATCAGTTAGCTACTTCACTTGCAAGAATGACATCTAAGAACATTCGTCTTCGTGAAGAGTTAACAGAGCAGATTAGAGCTCTTGGCGATTTAAAGAAGCTTGGTGAAATCTACGGATGCGATATCTCAAGACCTGCTAAGAACGCTAAGGAAGCTATTCAGTGGACATATTTTGGATATCTTGCTGCAGTTAAGGATCAGAATGGTGCTGCTATGTCTTTCGGACGTACATCAACATTCATCGATATCTATATTGAAAGAGATCTTCAGAATGGTGTTATCACAGAAAAAGAAGCTCAGGAATTAATTGACCACTTAATTATGAAATTAAGACTTGTTAAATTTGCACGTACACCTGAATACAACGCATTATTCTCTGGTGATCCTACTTGGGTTACAGAATCAATCGGTGGTGTTGGTATTGACGGACGTCCAATGGTAACAAAATCATCATTCAGATATTTACACACACTTGACAACTTAGGAACAGCTCCAGAACCAAACTTAACAGTTCTCTGGTCAAAGAACCTTCCTATCAACTTCAAGAAGTACTGTGCTAAGATGTCAATTAAGTCTTCATCAATCCAGTACGAAAATGATGACTTAATGAGAGTAACTCATGGTGATGATTACGCAATCGCTTGTTGTGTATCTTCTATGAGAGTTGGTAAGGAAATGCAGTTCTTCGGAGCTAGAGCAAACCTTGCAAAATGTTTATTATACTCTATCAACGGCGGTGTTGATGAAAGAATTAAGGAACAGGTTGGTCCTAAGTACCAGAAGTGCGAAGTTAACGCTGACGGATACCTTGATTATGATGATGTAATGGAAAAATTCGATCAGATGATGGAATGGTTAGCAGGATTATATGTTAATACACTTAACGTTATCCACTATATGCATGATAAGTACTGCTATGAAAAGATTCAGATGGCTCTTCACGACAGAGAAGTTAAGAGATACTTCGCAACAGGTATCGCCGGTCTTTCATGTGTAGCAGACTCACTTAGTGCTATCAAGTATGCTAAGGTTAAACCTATAAAGGACGAAGACGGAATCGTAGTTGACTTCGAGGTAGAAGGTGATTTCCCTAAATATGGTAACAACGATGACAGAGTTGACTTAATCGCCAGAAATCTTGTAGATACATTTATGGATAAGATTAGAAAACATCACACATACAGAGACAGTGTTCCTACAATGTCAATCCTTACAATTACATCTAACGTTGTATATGGTAAGAAGACAGGTAATACACCAGACGGAAGAAAGATGGGCCAGCCATTAGCTCCAGGTGCTAACCCAATGCACGGAAGAGATAAGAACGGTGCTTTAGCTTCACTTTCTTCAGTAGCAAAGCTTAACTTCAAGAACGCACAGGATGGTATTTCAAACACATTCACAATCATCCCTGACGCACTTGGTAAAGATGGTTCAGGATTTGTTACAGATTTCGCAGATTGCACAAACAAGGCTTGTAACATTCCTAACTTAAGCGATATTGATAATCAGTAAATATTAACTATAACAATTTATTAAGGAGGAATTCATTATGTCACAGGTAAATGAACAGCAGATTGACAACTTAGTAGCAATGCTTGATGGTTACACAGAAAAAGGCGGACATCACTTAAACGTTAACGTATTAACTAGAGATACATTATTAGATGCTCAGGCTCATCCGGAGAAGTATCCTCAGTTAACAATCAGAGTTTCTGGTTACGCTGTTAACTTCATCAAGTTAACTAAAGAACAGCAGGATGACGTTATTTCACGTACATTCCACCAGGCTATGTAATTAATGTTAGGACATATACATTCTATTGAAACATTCGGGACCGTTGACGGTCCCGGTGTTCGTTATGTGGTTTTTTTACAAGGATGTCCTATGCGTTGTAAATACTGCCACAATCCGGACACTTGGAAGCCTGAAGACTTTGCAGAAGAGAAGTCTGTAGACGACATACTAAATGACTATGACAGATATGTTCCATTTTTAAAAAACGGTGGTTTAACTGTCACCGGCGGCGAACCTATGATGCAGATTGATTTCATAACCGAACTATTTATGAAGGCTCACAAAAAGGGTATTCATACCTGCCTTGATACTTCTGGTATTATGTTTAATCCTGACAGTAAAGAGGCTCTTGCTAAAGTGGATAAACTTATGCAATACACTGACTTGGTTATGCTCGATATCAAGCACATAGATCCAAAAGAACATCTTGAGCTTACAAAACAGCCTAATGATAATATATTAAAGTTTGCTAAATATTTATCAGACAAGCGTATTGATACCTGGATCAGACACGTTGTTGTTCCCGGCATAACTCTCGACGATGAATATTTGTATAAGTTAGGTGCTTTTTTAGCTACTCTGTCAAATATAAAAGCTCTTGATGTTTTACCTTATCACACTATGGGCGAGGTAAAATACGAGAATTTAGGTATTCCTTATCCTTTAGCCGGTGTTGAAGCAGCGACTAAAGAGGAAGCTGGTCACGCAAAGGATGTTATCCTAAAGGGATATTCTGATGCCAGAAACAGCTTGTAATTATACTCAAAATAAATTATAATATAAGAACTATACATCGGAAGGAGGACGTTAAAATGGCACACGTTATTAACGATAACTGCGTAATGTGCGGCGCTTGCGCTGATACTTGTCCAGTAGGAGCTATCTCTGAAGGAGATGGAAAGTATGTAGTTGACGCTGATACATGCGTAGATTGCGGAGCATGCGAAGCTGGATGTCCAGCAGATGCTATTTCAGCAGAATAATTTTGTACATCATAAGAGGGAGCAATTTTTGTTGCTCCCTCTTTTTTATCTTGCAAAAAGCTTTCTGATTTTGCCACCTGTTGCTATCTCTTTTCTTCCAGTCTGATAATTCCTAAGCATCTCATCAAACTTTCTAAATCTTTCCTCTTCCCGCTCGTCCTGTAGCCTCATCATATAGTCTATTTCTTTTATCACACTGTCACTTACATTCGCACTTACTTCCTTGCCTAAAGTCTCGTTATTCTCTTTTAGAGCCTTTGATACAATACCGCCTATTATTTCTTCAAACTGCTCCATTTTTGTATTTTCACGGCTTTCTAATCCATCTTTCATCACTTCTACTGTATTTATCTGGGTTTCCGGATTTTCTGAGAGCTCAGGAATAAGCATCTTAATTGCCTTAAGCTGAAATCCTCTCTCTTTTAAATCTTTGACCTTCCTCATTATCTCAATGTGAAAATCAGTATAATATCGGTGCCCCATTTCATTTCGCGGAATTTCTATCATCAATTCTTCTTCCCAGTATCTAAGTACATGAGATTCAACATCCACCATTTTAGAAGCATCCGATATCATATATCGCCGTTCTGTCATATACTCCTCCTTTTGGTAATAAAAAGACTCGGCCTAATTCGACCGAGTCTATTATATCAACCAAAAAAAATTGATTCAATATTGTATTCCACAAAAACAGTAATTTTATTTCGACATATTGGCGAATTTTGTATAATCTGGTAACCAGAGCAATTCCACAGTACCAATCGGACCATTTCTCTGCTTAGCTATGATTACTTCCGCAACACCTTTTCTGTCGGTGTCATGGTTGTAATAATCATCTCTGTACAAAAACATAACCACATCGGCATCCTGCTCAATGGCTCCGGATTCACGAAGATCCGAAAGCATCGGTCTGTGATCAGGTCTTTGTTCCACAGCTCGGCTAAGCTGACTAAGAGCGATTACCGGCACATTAAGTTCTCTGGCTATTGCCTTTAGTGACCTTGAGATTTCTGATATCTCCTGCTGTCTGCTTTCGCTTCTTCCTCCACCGCTCATAAGCTGTAAATAGTCAATCATAATGACTCCAAGATTCTTCTCAAGCTTATATTTTCTGCATTTAGATCTAAGCTCTGCTATGGAGATACTTGGAGTATCGTCTATTATTAGATTTGAGTTACCGATTACATTCGCACTTTCTATCAGCATCTCCCATTCAGCATCTTCAAGCTTACCTGTTCTGATGTGCTGGGAATCTACTTTTGACTCAAGGGACAGCATACGGTTTACTAACTGCTCCTTACTCATTTCCAGACTAAAAATCGCAACTGTTACATTCTTGCGAAAAGCCATGTATTGAGCCATATTCAGAACAAACGCCGTTTTACCCATAGAAGGTCTTGCCGCTACAAGCACAAGGTCTGACGGCTGCATTCCTGATGTCTTGTAATCCAAATCGATAAATCCTGTAGGAATACCGGTTACAGTTCCGTTTGATTTTGATGCCTTTTCAATTTTCTCAAGTGTATTGATTACAACATCTTTGATTGGAACATAATCTCCACCCGACCTGGTCTGAACAAGATTAAAAATCTTCTTCTCCGTGTCCTCGAGAATATATTCAAGCTTATCTTTTCCGGAATAGCACTCATTAGAAATCTCATTTGTCACTCTTATAAGCTTTCTAAGTACAGCCTTTTCTTTAACGATATTGGCATGCTGTTTTACATGCACAGATATCTGCGCTGTCATCAATATCTCTTTAAGAAAGTCTATTGAACTGATTTCTGACGGCACATTCTTAAGCTCTAACCTGTTCTTCAAGGTTATAAGGTCAATTGGTTGTCCTTCATTATATAGTTCAATCATAGCCTGAAACAACACGCCGTATTGCTTGCCATAAAAATCATCCTCAGTAAGTATTTCCGAAGCCACTGTCACTGCATTTGAATCTCTTATCATAGCTCCAATTACAGACTGCTCTGCGTATACGTCATGTGGCATTTCACGCTTTACTAAAGCTTCATCCATATTCTTATTCCTTTCCAGCCACCTTAACTGTCAACTGTCCCACAACATCCTTGTGAAGCTTGATAGATAAGTTGTATGTTCCAACTGCCTTGATTGGTACATCAAGAGACATCTTCTTCTTGTCGATATCCATATCAAGCTGTTCTTTTATAGCCTTGGCAATTTCCTTTGTAGATATTGTTCCAAAAATCTTTCCACCCTCACCTGTCTTTACAGATACTGTAACTGAAAGTTCCTTTAACTTCTCTGCCAACGCCTTTGCTTCTTCTAACGCTTCTTTGGCTAGTTTTTCATCGTTTGCCCTCTTAAGTTTTAAATCATTCATATTCTGATTATTGGCTTCTATTCCAAGCTTCTTTGGTAAAACATAATTTCTTGCATATCCATCATTAATCTTTACGATTTCTCCCTTTTTTCCAAGAGATTTTACATCCTGTAATAAAATTACTTCCATTTTTGTGCCTCCTGTTTTAAATCTCGTCATTTTCCATCATCTGTTTAACTGTCGCTTTGACAAGTTCAACAGCATCTTCTATTATGATATTCTCAAGCTGTGTTCCCGCCATATTCATATGACCTCCACCGCCTAATTTCTCCATTATCAACTGAACGTTAATCCTGTCAATTGATCTTGCGCTTATATATATCTTATCATTGTACTCTGTGAGCACAAATGAAGCTTCTATTCCCTTGATTTCCAACAAATCATTGGCAGCCTGTGCACCGATTATTGTCGGGCTGTCTACTCCCTCAGAAGGACATATTCCAATCGCAAATTTGTCATCAAAAATCTGTGTATTTCTGACCGTTTCAGCCTTTATCATATACGACACAACATCTTCTCTGAACATCTTTTTAACACGGGTAACATCTGCACCATTTTTTCTAAGGAAAGCTGCTGCTTCGAATGTTCTGACACCTGTTTTGCTACCAAAATTATTGGTGTCAAGCATAATTCCACCATACATGGCATCTGCTTCTAATGCCTTTAACTTTACACCATCTGAAAAATACTGGAGTATCTCAGCCACCATCTCACACGCTGATGATGCATATGGTTCTATATATGACAATGACGCATTCTCGATTACATCTTCACTCTTTCTATGGTGATCAAGTACAACTGTTGCCTTGCTCTTTGATATAAGCTCAGGACATTCCACTCTGCTCGGTCTGCTGGTATCCACAATAATAAGAGCAGTGTTATCATCAATTATTTCCTTTGCTCTGTCACTATTAATAAATAAATCCTCTTCATACTCTTCGTTCTCTATAAACAAATCAACCATCGGTTTCAACGAAGTAGTTATATCGTTGATTACGATATGTACTTTTTTGTTTATCGCCTTACACGCTCTGTATAACCCAATAGAAGCACCAAACGAATCAATATCACCAATCTTGTGCCCCATAACAAAAACCTTATCTTTTGTCTCTATAAGTTCACGAAGCGCATGTGCCTTTACTCTTGATTTTACTCTTGTATTCTTCTCTACCTGCTTGCTCTTTCCCCCGTAGAAATAAATCTTCTCGCCATCTTTGATAACAGCCTGGTCACCACCTCTACCAAGAGCAAGGTCGATTGCCACTGCCGCAAATTCGCAGGACTTAGCATAATCATTACCCGATATTCCCATTCCGATACTTATTGTAATCGACATCTCATTGCCGATATTAACATTTTTTACGTCATCAAGTATCGAAAACTTTGTACTCTGAATCTGTGATACGTATTTCTGCTTTATGGCGACAAAATATTTGTCTTTTTCAAGCTTTCTTACCACTGCATCCATTGCAGTAAAATACTTATTAATACGTCTGTCTATTAATGCCAGCAATAACGACTGTCTTACTTCTTCGACGCTTTGTAAGGCCTCTTCATAATTATCTATGTAGATGAGACCTGTTACCATTCTGTTTTCATAATTCTCTTTTTCCAGCATAAGTGTATGTGTCTCATCAAACATATACACTGCAATTAAGTATTGCTCCCTGGATGGGCCATCAAGTGCTTCACTTGTCTGAAAAGCCTCTACCATATCTACTTTTCCAAACTCCACCCTGAAATTCTTATCATTATGTTTTATTTTTATTGTCTTTTTTTCTCCGTCGAATCTGTAAGTATTATCTGTTATCTCTTCAAAAATCGAGCTGATACTTTTAAAGCTGATTGCCTGACCATTTGCAAGCTCTTTTAGTTCATTGTTAAACCAAAGAATCCTTCCCGAACTGTCAATCAACCCATATGGTACATTTAGTTCTTCAAGCAAATGCTTTTGAACCTGTGTATAATCAGACGCAAACTGCACCATCGCTTCCATAACTCTCGGCTTTGAATAATAGTATACAACCACTGCAATAACAAAATAGGCAACTGTTACTATCCCAAGTACGCAGCCAATGAATACATCCAGATAAAAAGCATATGCTGACATAATCAGAAGTGCCAGTGTCATAAACATAGGCGTTCTAAGATATCTGATTATCTTCACATCCCCTGTTGTAGGCGTTTCTTTGTTTTTATTTTTTCTCACTTTATTATCACTTGCCATAATTACCACCATTCTATAATCATTGAAAATTGACAATTAATTAATTATAGCATTTTTAAACAAATATAACAAGAGCAGATATTTCCCGCGCATCCCTCAGGTACCACGTTCATATCCGCTCCTGTAATACAGAATTTATGACTTATCCAATATCAAATGTAGCGTAAATAAATCTCACATCAGTGTACTCATAACCGACACCATTCAAGACTTCATCTCCACCTATGAGTTCCACCACCACAGCGTACTTTCCCGCTTCGATTTCTTCCGGTTTGTCAATTAACACCTCAAGTTTTCCATTATTTTCTTCTACATTTAAGTCAATATCAGTATAAGGCACTATTGTCTCATCAATATCAATGACATTTTCAAAGTTATTTACTTTACAAATCATATATGTTGCAGACTGAAAATCTTTTACTTTGCTGTCACTGAATATAAGTCCAATCTGGTCATCAGCACTGGTGTAATTCTCTTTGTCGCACTCTACACTTATGTCTCCGCCACCAACTACTGCAAATGTACTATTTTCTTCAAATGCGCCAAGTCCTTCTATTTCAGATGTAAGTGTTACCATATATACTCCAGGTTCAAAACTTTCATTCATAGGAATTACTTTACGTTCTTCTGCTACCTCTCCCAAGGTTACATCAAACTGTGTTTCCAACTGTTTTCCATTTGAATCAATATATGGATCCCACTCAAACGTCTGCTGGTTTTTCTTAGAGAATTTTGCGCTGTAGTGAACTGTACCATAGTTCTCTATTCTGTTATCAACGTATATATACATAGCCCTGTTTTCTATTGGTACAAAATTCTGTGCTCTTGTTTTTGCCACAGATTGAACTTCAAAGCCTGTTGTCATCGTAGCTTTTAGTCTTTTACCAGCCTTTACTTCTTTTTCCGTATATACATCTATGTCAATTATTAAATTATGATATTTCTTTATCAACTCTGAATATCCATATCTAAAGCTTCTGGTAATATCCACTGTTGCAACTTCTCCTGACTCAACATATACTCCATATCCATAATCTACCGGATTAACCGGCGTGTATTCAGCATAACTCATTCCTTTTTCTGAAATGCCTTCTTCATATTCTATGCGATACTCTGAGTCAATATACACCCTATATGGAGAATTATTTTTAATTGATAAAATTATCTGCTTGTCTTTAGCTGCCAACTCACTTTTTACAACTTCAGCTTCAATCTGTGCTGTGAAATACTGACTTACTACTGCGTTTTCAGTTGGACATGCTGTAGGTGACTCCGGTTCTCCTGGTGTTGTCACTTCAATTTTGTCTGTTACACTTGTTTCGTCAGCAGGTTTTACTGTTTCATTTTGTTTTCCTGCAATTAATACAGCAGCTACCACTGCCACACTGGCCGCTGCCACAAGCCCTGCCACCTTAATCATTCCACCTGAATTCTTTTTATTGTTTGGTTTAGCTCCCTCATTTACCCCTTTAATTATTCTCGCTTTAAGCTCCTCACTTGCTTTGATTTCATTGATTTTTGAGATATATTCCTTCTTATTCATTACAGCTCACCTCCCAATATATTCAACTTAAGCTCATTTCTCCCCCGCTTAAGCCACGTCTTTATCGTGTTCTTATTCTTTCCTAAGATTTCTCCAATCTCCTCTACGCTGTATCCCTCATAATAATGCAGGTAAATAACATTTCTGTATTTTACCGGTAGACTCATCACCTCACCAAGCAAGTCATCCTTCTTGTCAACATACTCATATTCATTTCCTATATACTCTGCCTTCTTACTGTGCCATGCAGATTTAAGATAATCCTTGCACACATTAACAGTGACCCTTATCAGCATACTCATCCAACAGTTCTGCAATATCTTGTTTTGTTATTATCACTGTTCTCATCTCCTTCCTTTATTGCCTTTTCATATATAACACGAATCATATCACAATTTGGTTTCAAAGAGACAACTTTTTTATACATAGTTTATTACACAAAAAAGCAGCATGACCTCTATAGCCATGCCACTTTAAATTGATTATTATTTTACAACTACGTTCTTTGTACTACTGTATGAGCTCTTATAATCTTTTCCATTTATATTTCTGATTGTAACAATCTTAACATAAATTCTTCTTCTTGCCCTAAGTCCTGATAATGCATGTCCTGTAAATGAAGTTGTAGCTGCCAGTTTGTATTTCTTACCATTTGTTGATGTGTAAATCTTGTAGCTTGTTGCTCCCTTTACAGCTCTCCATTTAACGTTTACATTACCACTTCCTGTCGCTTTTATACTTCTGATTGTTACCTTTGATGCAGAAGTCATAGCTGTAACAGTCTGTGAGTATGCACCTACATATCCACTCTTCTGAGCTGCAACTGCGTAAGTATAGTTACTTCCAGCTTTTAATTTTGATACTGTGAAGTAATTCTTTGTTGTGCTACCAATCTTTGTATATTTGTTTCTACGTGTATCCACTTTGTAAATATAGTAGCGAGACACAGCCTGTCCAGAAGGATTCTTTGACCATGAAAGCTTAACACTTGTGTTAGTCGCACTTGTCTGCTTAAGATTTGATACCTGAGTAGGTAAAATCTTAAATGTAGTTGATTTTGTTCCTGAGTAGTTACCCTTACCTGTTACAGTAACTGTAGCTTTACCAGTCTTTACGTTATTTGTATACTTAACATCGTAATATGATGATGGAATAATCTTGTCGCCAATTTTTAATGTGACCACTGGAACTATTGCGCTTCCTGTGTATACACTATTGTTAATCGGAACAATACTAGCTTTTGAAAGACTTGCCGGTACTATTTCAAAATTACATGTAACAGTTCCCTGGTAATTACCACAACCGGTTATTGTAATTGTGCCCTTTACAGCATCTGTTGATGAATTTAAATTATTTGCATATGATACTACATAATCCTTATCAGCACCGAGCTTAAGTTCCACATTTCTTGAGAGATCTTTTACTGTAAATGTAGGATTAACTACAGTACCTGTATATGCATACTGAGACTCCAATCCAATTACACTTACTGTCTTTGTACCATCTTCCAAATCAGCGATATTCTTTCTCTGGATAACATATGACAATTGTCTCTGTCCTGTATAATTACCTTTGAACTTGACAATTACTGAGTATGTTCCCTGATTTACAGGAGAGGCATTTGAATACTCTATGTCATAATCTACAGCATTGATAAGTATTGTCTCATTCTCAGCACGTTTAGAATCCGCTACTGTTACTGTTGGCTTGAGTACATTTCCGTCATATACTTTCTTAAGCTGTTCAGCTGTCTTTGTTTCATCAAATACAACTGTTATATCTGATGTAGAACCATTCTTTGGCAGAATCTTAAATGTGATTACTTTTTCTCCTGAATAATTTCCCTTACCTGTAATAGTAAGTTTAGCTTCATTTGTTACATTTACATTATTTTCGTATTTAAGCTCATAATCAGTTCCCTCAACAAGATTAACTGCATTACTTGTGCATCTCAATGATAAATTCTGTGCTTTAATCTCTTCACCTGTATATGTATACTGCGATGAGTTATTTATTCCCGATACAACAATATCATCAGAAGCCATATCAACTGTTGCAACATCTATTGTGATACTTGCTGATTTTCCGCTTCCTGTTGTAGCTGTTATCACAACAGTACCCACTTCAATACCTTTAATAGTTAATCTCTTCTGATCATTTGGATTAGGTTCAATCTCTACTATTCCTTCTTTGTCAACAGTATAGTTTATTATATCGTTTGATGTTGCCGGTAAAATACTGCTTATAGCTACAACTGCCGCACCATTCTTGTTTATTGAAGTCTTTGTACATGTGAATGATATTTCCTCTGCTGGAATCAAAGCTTTTACCAACAGCGGGAACGAGCCGTTTGATTCTGTTGCTGTTACTGTTATTGTTGCAGTTACTGAACTGTGTGCAGTAATAACTGCACTCTTTCCATCATCTGAAGGTATAACTTCAACTGCCGGATTATTTGATGACCAAGAGTATTTCGTATCTGTAGTGTCATTAGGCACCACTTCTATGTTAACGGTCTTACTTACTTCCTGATATACAGCAAGTCCCTTTTGAGGATCTACTACCTGTTCACCATCTTTGAAAATAATCTCTGTTGTTGGAACAATTACATTTACTGTAATAGTAGCCTTTACTCCTGATTTTGCTGTAGCAGTCAATGTAGTCACTCCTGCTTTCAATCCGGTAATAGTCAATTCTTCATCTTTTCCTGTCTTCGTCTTATTAATGCTGATGATGTCATTGCCATCCTGATCTTTTGCCGCAGTCCATTCAATATCGTCAGTTGAATCTGCAGGCAGAATATTTGCTTTTACTGATGTAGTTTTATCGAGAACCACATTAACTGATTCTACTTTTGTGTTTCCTTTTCTTATTTCAATGCTTGTCGCCTTGACAACCGGTTTTACACCTACTAATATAGCTTTTCCATTCGTGCTAACAAGCTTAAAGACTTCGATTCCACCTATTCTGTCAGCTTTTACTGTCAACTGTGTTCCTACAATTGTTCCTGTTGCATATGCTGTAGTTCCTTCTTTAACAATATGCTCCCATGTCAATCCGTCATTTGCATTTACCGGTAAATAATCTGGCTGGAATACTATGGATTTACCACGTTCAACTTCGTAAACTGTAATTCCCTTTGTATCTTCCTCTTCGCTCACATATGTGTCTGTATAAGAAGCTTCATCTGCAACCTTTATTCCAAGAGTATCAATATGAACTGCAGGTATTACCGTTACCTGTGTAATCTTCTTTACTTCCTCATTATTCTTTGCATATCCTTCAATATTAGTCTGTCCTAAAGCTACGGCTGTAATTGAAATCTTTCCTTCTTCTTCATCACATTCAACAGTAGCAATTGACTTGTCAAGCGACTGCCAGATAACCTTATCTGTAGCTCCCTGATTCTTAGTATACTTGATTACTTTTGTCTGTCCCTGTGGTATAGCTCCTGCTTCTTCAGCAAGTTTAATCTCTGTAATTGGTGCGAATACATTAACTGTTATTGAAGCACTCATATTTGTTCCAACTGTATTCACTGTTATTGTAGCAGTACCTACATTCTTACCACTGATAACACCATTTTCATCAACTGTTGCCACATTAGGGTTTGATGATGTATATGTTACATACTCATTAGGTGTCTTACCGTCAGTTCTCTGGGCTGTTTCAACCGGGTAAACAGTAACTGTACTTCCATTTTGTACATCTACAGTTTGTACTGCTTCTCCATCAAGGCTTGTAGCCAGTCCAATTTTTTGATATTCTACTTTTTTGATTATCGTTAGTATTATAGTCTTTGAGATATTTCTCTTAAAGCCTAAAGTATCCTCCACAGTACAGGTAATATTTACAGTTCCATCCTGATTTGCCTCCAAAACACCTGCTGAAGATACTGATGCTTTGTTTTTATCGTCCACAGACCATGTAGCTGTATCTGTCGATGTCTTATTGCTTGCATTTAACTTGTATGACAGATTACCTTTATAACCTGCTATTACGCCTATATCTGTTTCAATCTTTGTTCCACCGAGACTGATTTCTATATCTGTTGTCCCTCTCTTGATGTCAATATTTATCTTCTTACTTAATACGTTACTTGATGAAACAAAAGTAATACTTGATTTTTTTCCTGTAGCGTCATTCATCTTATATACGTAATCATCTTTGTTATCGCTAAGATGAACCGGAGCACCTGTTATAATCTGGTTTGACGCGTCATATCCTACGAATTCATACACTGCTGAATATGGTGCACTTGTATCCATAAGACATCCGCTAATAAAATCTTCCTCTTCTCCTTCACCTACAGCGCTTCCTGTCACATATGGTCTGAAAGATACAACATAGCCCTCATCGATAGTTAGTGTATCATCCTTAAAATATGTAAAATTACCATCAGCATCTGTTGCTAACAATGCTTCATCAACAGGAACATAATCAATAGCGGTTATTTTTTGAGAAACCTGGTCAACAGTCTTTATTTCTTTGTAAATTTTACATTCACACTGAATTCCGGTTGCTGACTTTAATATATTCGAAATAGTAATTGACTTCTCCAAACCACTCTTTGTAGCAGCTTTAATTACACAGCTTCTACTCTCTTCTATACCCTCAAGGCTATTAACCTTAACTGTTGCAGAAGCTTTTATCTTTCCAGTCTGTGCATCGTACTCATATGACTTTGGAACTACGCTTACTGCATCCGGATGCTCAGATGTCCACTGAACGTCTGCTATATCTAACTTTTCCTCAGTTTCACCATAAATAGTGCCAACTGTTAATTCTGCATTTACCTCAAAACCACTTGTTTCAGTGTAAATGTACTTTTGTTCACCACGAGTATCTGTAATGTCAGATATTGCTGTAGCAAGATTGTTAGGTTTAAAAAGCTGACTACTTGCATAAGTTTCTAAAGTACTTCCAGGAGTTACCCAAAGTATAAGTCTGTCGTTTCTTGTGCCGTCCGCCTTGAAACCACACATCTTTTCGCCAATTACAACATCACTTCCAAGCACCGCAATGCTGTCAAGATTAGGGTACTGGTCATAGCTAAATGCACCTGCTGCAATTGCTGATACATCATATGACGAACCGCCTTCCGTTTTAACAACTTCAGGAACAACTAACTCTTTTAATTCGTCTTTGTTTCCTGAATAACCTGTGATAGTTGCCTTGTCCGCTTCGATGGTAAACTCAAGCTTAGTTTCAGCATCAACTAAAGCACTGTCTGCCATAACGACTCTGGCAGGCATCACACCGAGTACCATCAAGAATGTAAGCAGCCAAGCTACAATTCTTTTTGTCTTCATAAAAAATCCTCCATTCAAATTATTCAACATACACCTCTCCCATGAACTGCATATTTATGCTATTATACCACATTTAACCAAAATTTTACAATAATATAAAAAAAGACCAACAAGTTATTTCTAACCTGCTGGTCAATACTGCTATAATTAGTCTAATGTATATGGCATTAAAGCAATATGTCTAGCTCTCTTAATAGCTACTGTAAGAGCTCTCTGGTGCTTAGCGCAGTTTCCAGTAATTCTTCTAGGAAGAATTTTACCTCTTTCAGATACATATCTCTTTAACTTGTTAACATCCTTATAATCTATAACATTGTTCTGATCTCCACAGAAAACGCAAACTTTCTTTCTTCTGCGTCCGCCTCTTCTCTTCATTGGAGAATCACTCTTTTCAGCTTTGTTGAATGCCATCGTGAACAGCCTCCTTCTATAAATATTCTAAATCTCTTAGTTAAATGGAAGTCCTTCGTCCTCAACACCATCAGGAATATTCATAAATCCATCTCCTGCTGCGCTGACTGGCTCAGGTCTTGATGCCTGATATTCACCGTTTGAAGCGGCACTGGCTTTGCTCTCAGCGAATTCCGAATTCTCAACAACAACTTCTGTTGTGTACACCTTCTGTCCATCCTTGTTTGTGTAGCTTCCTGTCTGGATTCTACCTTCTACAACAATCTTTGTTCCCTGATGAAGGTACTTCTCAGCGAATTCACCATTCTTACCAAATGCGACACATGATATAAAATCAGCTGTCTGTTCATTTGAATCTCTTCTCGCAAATCTTCTATCCACCGCAAGTGTATATCTTGCAATTGCTAAATTCTGATCACCCTGTGAGGAATATCTTACTTCAGGGTCACGGGTTAATCTACCCATAAGTATGACTTTATTCATACAATCTCCTCTTTCTACTAAAACATCATACTGATGTACTATTGCTAAAATTAACTATGCTTCAACCTTTGTGCATAAGTATCTAACAACATTTTCCATAATACGAACGTTTTCTTCAACTTCGTTTGGACAGTTAGCATCAGATTCGAACTGGATGAAGTAATAATAAGCCTCTTTCATCTTCTGAATTTCGTAAGCTAATTTCTTCTTACCCCATTCATCAACGTTTGTTACTGTTCCACCGAAACGAGTGATGTACTCTTTTACCTTTTCGATAGTAGCAGCTCTTTCTTCATCTTCGAGTCTTGCACTAACAACTACTGCTAAATCATATTTGTTCATGCGTTTTTACCTCCTTTTGGTCTCTGGTCCCCTAACAGGTAGGGAACAAGGAATAATATAAATATATATCACAAGTTCATAGTTTATCATAACGAAACTTTTATTGCAAGATAATTTTTATTTTTTTACAGCATTTTTTATGGCAATGGCTGCAGCCTGCACATTCTTGTCAAAATCCTTATCAAAATAATCGTTATCCTTCTCACTTGTTATATATCCTATTTCAAAAATACAACTCGTAAGCTTTGACGTATTTATAGTGTAATCTTCGTCAGGATTCTCAGCCGTTCCACTTTTTATCCCTCTGATATTCATATGTCCTATTTCTTCTATATTATTAAGAAGGTCATTCGCAAGACTAACTGCATCCTCTGGCTTTTGGCTGTGAATCCAAACCTCAACACCATTTACATCCTTATCTCCCGCATATGCATTCCTGTGTATGGAAAACAGCATTTTTACATCCTGCTTTTCAGCCATTTCAACCCTTTCCTTTGGAGAAAAATATGTGTCATCTCCTCTTGTCATGTATACACCTATTCCATATTTGTGAATCTCCTCTCTAAGTGCCAGAGCAAACCGCAATGTGTCATCCTTCTCATATCTCCCAAACGCATCCGCTCCAACATCATGACCGCCATGACCTGCATCCACGCACACCATAACATCATAATCCTTAGACGAGTCCTGTATAAAAGACTGCTTATTATCTTTTTTCTTTGATTCTGCAAAAAAATACATACCAAGCACTATAATAATCACAAACATCGACAACATAAAAATGCGTGGTAAAAATCTTTTCTTTTTTCTTCTGACTGCCATAATTAACTCTCTTTTTTCTCTAATCTCTTCGTACTCTTTACAACTGTTTTTCGTGGCATCATCATTTGATGTCCGCATCCTGTACACTTCAATCTGAAATCCATTCCAACTCTTAGTATCAAAAATGTGTCACAACCACACGGATGTGGCTTTCTCATCTTGATAATATCACCAACTTCGTAGTTTTTCTCCTGTTCCACAAAGCATCCCTCCTCTGATTGCATTCGTATAAAACAAAAAGCTCGAAAGCTTAAGCTTTCGAGCTGGTAGAGGCGACAACCAGATTCGAACTGGTGATGACGGTGTTGCAGACCGGAGCCTTACCGCTTGGCTATGTCGCCTTAATAACTGTCTGTTTCAACAGCTATTACATTATAGCAATACAATTGCATTACGTCAAGTATTTTATTTTAAAAAAATATTTTCATAAGTGGATTGTTCTCATAAATCCAGGATAACACTGAACTGTCGCTAATCTGCCTCATTACCTGCTGCCCAGGTTCTGTTCCCGCAAGAGCTGTAACCGCAAGACCAAGAAGCCACACTACAACAAGACCAAGAACAAATCCTATTGCAACTCCTGCAAGCTTATTTGCTTCATTTATTACAGGAAGCTTTGCAAATACATCAAAGGCAACTATCACTATATTTAATATTATACTCGCAACTATGAAAACTATTACATATGAAATTGCATTAATAATTGTTTTTGTAAGTTCTTTGCTTACGTATTCACCTATATTCTTTGCTCCAAGGTCTTTGATTTCTTTTTTGTCCACATTTTTCACAAGGGATTTCGTGACTGACTCTGGAAGAGGAACATCCTTAAGTACTTTTTTTAATTCATCTTCATCGACTTTTCCAATTTTTATATCAACCTGATCTCCGATATATTCCTTCA